>JAGVDT010000094.1 GCA_020058565.1 Minisyncoccota bacterium
CGGTAGTCGTGTCGAGAAAAGTGGCACGCAATCGGTAGCGGGACAAATATTCGAGAAGTTTTTGTATCTCAGGGGCTTCGCTCTCCGACACCGACAGTACGCGAGGAGAAAGCCGGTTGAGCCAATGGACCAAAAATCCGTCTCGCTGGATATTTTCGAGGAGGCCCGAAAGAATGGCTTCCTCGCGGGAAAAATGTCCCGCGCATCCCGACGTCGAGATGCGAGCCAGGGCTTTTTCTTTGGCATGCTGATAGTTCCAGAATACCAGCTGAGCAGGAAGCATGGTTTTTGCGCCACTCGATATTTCTTCGCCCACAACCCAAGAAAACTCGCTTTCGTCGTTCCAGTCGAATTGCGGAAAGCGGCGTTTCTGCCACGGGAGGAAGGAGTTGAGCGCGTGCAAGTCGAGCACGCGGGTGCGGCTCGATCTCAGGGAAGCAAATGACGCTCGCTTGAAATCGCTGCGTCTGTAGCGCGTAAGAAAGTGCCGCTCCAGCGTCTCGCCGACGGCCTTTGAAAGCGCCTCTTCGCGGGAAAACGCGGCGCCGAAACCGGAGGCTGCAATAATCCACCCGTCGGATGTCTCGGGGCCCTGCGCCAAGCCTAGGCTTATATTGAAGAATTTCGGACGATCGTTGCGCAAAGAGTGGAAGGTAAGCTCGCGAGAGCGGATGACGTTATTTTTGTATAAAAAGTCGACAATATATTGCCAGTTGAGGGGGATGCCGCTCATGAACAGCGTCTTTTCGCGCCTAAAGACGTCAAAGTCCTGAGAGCGCTCCGCGATAAAGGCGAGAAGCTTGTCCTCGGTAGAAAAAGGCGCTTTGAACCTGTAGCAGGGGGTCTGCAGTTCCCGGAGGGCTTCAGCATAGGAGCGTGGCTGGAGCCGTGGATACGCGAAGTATGGACTGCGAGCAGTGCGTGTCTCTTGTGGCATCAGTGCATTATAGGCTTCGGCATCCTTTTGCGAAATATACGCAAGATGTAGTATGCAGCGATGTATATTGATTTTTCAGGCCTTTTCCACCTCTCATCCAAAGACCGCATGGCGCAGGGACGGGTAAAAATCCAGCTCGACCAGTCCCAGTGGCCTTCAGAGTGGAAGGTTATCGAATACAAAGACTATCCGCGGTTCGAAAAGCTGGCGCTTCCTGTCCAACATCACGAGGCGGACCTCTTTAGGACCATGGAGAATCGCATTTCACGCAGGGATTTTATCCGAAGACCGCTTCCGAAAAGCGAAATTTCAGCGCTTCTTAAGTTTTCTTGCGGCAGCATGCAAAAAGGAAGTGTGCCACACCGCGCACAGCCTTCCGGAGGTGCACGCTACCCGATAGAGGCATACGCCCTGGTGTTTGCGCCATCTGACGTTCCTGCAGGCGTTTACCACTACAACATAAAAGAGCATGCGCTCGATGTCCTGTGGACGAGAGAATTCACGAGGGAAGACGTCGCAACGTTGTTTACGTATCCTTGGGCCAAAAACGCATCCATGGCCCTGATCTTTTCCGGCGTTTTCCGGCGCAACCAGATAAAATACGGCGAGCGGGGATATCGCCAAATACTCATCGAGACCGGAGCCATCGTGCAAAACGCATATCTGGTCGCGCAGGCACTCAATATGCAATGCTGTGCGATCGATGGTGTACGCGAAGCAGAGATCGAACAATTACTCGACATCGACGGCATCTCGGAGTCCGTTATTTGCTCGATGGTGTTCGGCTAATCGGTATACAGGTTGCGGTCGCCGGAATCTTTGTAGACGCCATGGCGGTAGGCGTAGCGAATGACCGCAAAAAGCGTAACGAACCATGCGAACCACCAGAAGACGCTCATTTCATACGTATATGGCGCGAGCATTTCCTGCAGTGCGTTGAGTTCTGCATGCCCGTTATCGTATTGGCCCATGAGTGTAACGACGTTTTCGTTTTGCATATTATTTAGTACGCATAATACGTGTTCTTCCGCGCAAAGCCCACGAAAGGTGCCTCAGGCGGCTGCTGTATCCAGTCGTTATGGGAAAAGGTCCGGTATTCGAGGCTGCACATATCCGGCTCGTCTACGATGCGATAGTACGGGCCGCCGTTAATTGAAGCGTCCTGCCGCATGGAAACGCGCTCGACGTCACCCGTGCACAGGTACCGGTAGCTTTGCCAATACGCGTATGGCGCGCAGCGCGATTCGGCATTGGGCGATTCGTATACGCGGGTTTCCAGCCATTGATTGTGCTCCTGATACACGTGCCTGCTCGCAAGGCAGATTTTTCCATAGCAGTCGCGATCACGCGGAGCTTCATACGACGAAGCGCTCCAGGTAACCCCGTCCTTCGCATATGCGGTGAACGATGCACGGCATTGGTGGTTGGCATCGAACATCCACATGCCGAAGCGGTAGCCCTCGAGCGTGTATTTTTCATCGCCGGCGATGAAGTGCACCGGCGTTTGGAACGCGAAGAGAAACACAATAAGGGCCCAGCCGGCGATTGAGCTTCGCGTCAGCGGCACGCGCTGATGGCGATACGACGAACCGAAGAGTATCAGGAGCGTCGGCAGAGATATGAGCGAATAGTTGAAGAGCACGAGGATGCCGCCATAGAGATGAAAAAGCACGAAATACGCGAGCGTGAGCCGCTGACGCAGCCAGTTCTGGCTCAATAAAAACCAGCAGCCGACCACCTGCTCAAGTATCACGGATTGGGTGATAAGAGGCGCGAGAAAATCCGGAAATATAGGAAGGCCGAGCTCGAGGGTCGTGAAGTAGGTGCCCAGCGTCCACGTGGGGTAGAATTTTATCGTTGCGGAAAGGAAATACAGCACCACGAAGGTGAGCTTTGCGAAGAATTCTTTATACGGGACGAAAAGCAACGCCGCCGTCAGAAAGAGATGATAGCTGTCATATACGCCGCCGAGCGAATAGCTCAGCAAGAAAATCGCGAGAAACTTCCAGATCCAAAGTGCCAGGAGCGCCATGTGCGCGTACGCCCATTTCTTGTGCGCGATAAAAAAAACGGTCAAAAGCATCACGGCAAAAAGCGCCATGTACAACATGCTCATTGAATAGCCGTAGGGGAGCGAGTGCAGAAGGTACCATTGCGTGCAATCCGGAAAATACGGCCAGCATAGGGCGGAGTACGATTCTTCCGCTGAAAGAAACGAAGATGTCGACCACTGCGCGAACGTAACGAGGAAAAAAAGAAGCATTGCTCCGAAAAACCACTGAAGCTTCGCGTTGTCCTCGATTTCTCGAACGGAAAACAAGCGGGTATACGCTGCGATAAACGCTCGCATGTGTTCGCGAGTAAGTATCGGCGGCAGTATCATGGATCTTTTTTGACGACGCAGTATAGCTCGTTAGCGTAGGTCGGGACGAACAAACGCTTTGTCTTTGGGTTATACGCTACTTTGTTGACGATGCGCTCGCTGAGCTGCAGGTAACTTTTCTCGGCACCGGTCGCAGGGTCTAGTTCGTAGAGTCTTCCGTCGTTTGATCCTATATAGAGACTCTCATTGATGAATTCCGGTGTGGCAAATACGCGCGATTGCGTCATGTATTGCCAGACTAAGTCTTTCGTTTCGAGGTTGATACAAACGATACGTTTATCGAGAAGTCCCATGTAGAGTTTGCCGTTCTGGATGAGGGGATTGGAATAAATCGGCTTATAGGTATGGAGCCGCCGCACCAGGCGACCTGACGCTATGTCGAGTATATGAATATCCGCATCCCACGCGCCAAAGGCTACAATCCCGCGCGCCTCATCGAAGGCAAAGCCGCCCTTTACGTCGGTGGAGTCGGTATAACTCCAGCGGTGTTTGCCGCTTTGCGCGTCGAACGCAAATACGTGGCCCTGGCGACTGCCGACTACGACTACGCCGAATTTCCTAGAATACGCCGGGGAAGAATGCACATGCGTCTCCACCTGATGCCACCATTTTTTTTCACCGGTCTGTACGTCAAACGCGGCGATACCGCCCTGTTTCTTCCAGAGGCCGAATTCAAGGCCGACGTAGACTAAGCCAAGATCGGATGCGACGCACGGAGAAGATCCTATCCAGTCTGATTCGAAATTGATCCATTTTTTAATTCCCGTAACCGTATCGAGTGCATAAAAGTTTCCGTCATACGCGCCGAAAAAAAGCGTCCCGTCGTGGAGGGCCGGGGAAGAAAAAATGCGCTTACGCCCGGCGCCTCGCAAAGTCTGGTGGCTCCATGCGACTGAGCCGTCGCTTTGATTGAGCGCCCACATGGCGCCGTTGTCTGCGCCAAAATAGACGCGCACATCGTCGCAGACCGGTGCGGACTTCGGCACGACCAGTTCATACGCCGGATTCTTGCTCTGGAATTTCCATTCTATAGTGTACGCAGGCTGTGGTGGCGAAGAGTGGGGGAGATGGTCCTTGAGTAAACCGCCCGTTTCCGGAAAATCCTCAAGCGTGAATACCGACCAGACCTTGATGCCGTTATTCGTAAAATATCCATAATACGACGGGTCGCGAAACGCGATCAGTGTGCAGACCTCAACGACCTTGCTGCCCTCGGCTTTGAGCGCCTCTACCTGGCGCACGATGCTCTTGCCGCTGTTAAGCGAATCGTCCACGAGCACAACGTCTTCTTCGGTGAGGGCGCCCTCTATCTGTCGCTGCATGCCGTCTCGCTTGCGCGATTTGCGCACATAAAAGGCGTTCAAATCCCTTCCGTCTTCGGCTGCCTTCATGACGATGCCGCTTGCGAGGGCTATTGCCACCGTTTCCAACCCCCCAATCTGAAAATTTCGCCGATCTTTCAAATGATCCCAAAGAAGCGTCGATATTTTGTTGAGGTTGCCTGGCTTGAGCATGACGCCCTTGACGTCGATAAACCATTTGAATTCCTTGCCGTCCGGGTCAAAGAGTTCGCGCTCGTCCTTTGTGACAAAAGCAAAACTGGAAATTTCTTTTCGCAAAGCCTCTTTTATCAGCTCAGAATCCATAATTTTCGGGCAGTATAGCACTTCTTATCCACACAAGAATTTGCGGTTTTTTCGCGTTGCCGCGGGTCGTGATAGCATGAATGTGGCTGCATACTTTCTATGCAAAACACTATCAACAAAATCCTAAAAATATCTCTGTACGCGGCCTTGGCGGCTTTTGCGTTCGTGGCATCCTTGCTCTTGGGAAATTCCCGCGGCGGTCTCGTCCAGGGCGACGCCGGGGGTGCGCTTCTGGCCCCGAGTGCGCATGCGGATGTGACGGCGGTTTCCGGCGAAGGCACCACAAGCGCCGAAGGTTGCGGGAGCATTAGCGGAGAAGGAGGTTCTCCGGGCGGCGACGGAAGCGGTGCAGAGGGCGGCGGTGGAAGCTCTTCGGAAGGATGTAGCGGTGGCGGTGAAGGATCAGAAGGCGGCGGCGCTTAACATGCCTTCTCAACAAAAGTCTTCAGGGGTTATCGGGGGCATTGTAAAGCTCCTCGGCCTCCTCGCACTCGTGCTTGTCGCGTTTGCCGGGTATTCGATTTTCGTAAAAAATTACTCGCTTAGCAGTGAGCCGGGTTCTCCTGGATTTGGCCTGCGCGAGGCGGGTGTTGATGTGCCGGTACAGTCGGGGGCAACGACAGTCGATATTTTAAACGCTCGCATCTCGGATGCGTATCGGAAAATCGATCGCAAAGACATGGCGCCGGGCGACCGGCAGGTGGTCGAAGCGTTAACAACCTTCAGGGAAATCGCTGCTGACGAAAACAATCCTCCGCTACAGCGCGCACAGGCGCTCAATGGAATAAACTTCACCTACACGCAATTGAACTTTAACGCTGCAGACCTCAAAGCGGTTGTTTTCTCGAAGCCGCCTTTTGGCAAATACTACGAAGATCTGGGTTCGACCGCTCCTGATCCCATTCATCCCGAAAGCGGCAGCGACGCGGCGGCTGTCGAAGCGGCTCTCGTAAAACTTAACATTCTTTCCAACTCCATACTTCCAAACCACTACGCGCTGGCTCGCCTGGAAGTGGCGCGGATATTCAAATATCAGCGTGAGTCCTCCGCTCAGGTCGGTAAGACCAGCGCTGAAATACGGGCGATGGCCGAACAGGCGGCAGAGGAAATAAAGCCGCTTGTCGAAGCGTTCGAAGCCATATCGCCGCCGCTTCATGCGATCAGCGCGGATACCATGCCGATGCCGATGCGGGTGCAGATCATGCTGGTGCACGCCAGCGCGCTGTCGTTTATCGGCTATATGCAGAACAACAGATCCTTCCACGACCGCGGGGAGGTGGCTTTCATGGCCGCCATAAAAGCGGGCGACGAGTATCCGCAAACTGCGTACGATTACCAGACGGTGCTCAACCAGACGTTGATTGCCCGCATAAACTACGCATCATATTTCTGGAAGCGCTTCAAGACGTCGGATCCGGAGCGCGTCATGAGCGTTTTGCGTCCGCTCGTCGATGAAGAGAAAATCAAAAATACTGCCACGTACAACACATACATTCCAAACCACAAAGACGTCAAAATTCCTCCTTTCAGCACGCTGCGCGACATCGCGGGACAAATGCCCGAACTCAAGACTTTCTTGCAGGGCCGCGGCTTCGTATTTTAGAGTCTGCGCATGCGTTTGAGCAGCACCGCGAGCATTCTTCTCGGAACGTTGGCATGTGGCATCGTTTTGGCGGTTTTTGCGTCGCGCTACCACGTTGAGCGCGTTTGGGAGGATGCCATGTATGGGTTTTTTCCAAGCGCATCGCGCGCGTACAGCTACGGCGAACGGCATTTCAGCGCGCTTAATCCCGCGAGATACGATCTAGACCGCGCTGAATATTTTTTCAATAAGGCCGTCGCACAAGACCCTGACAATGAAAAGGTGCTGCACCAGCTCGCGCGCATCGAGTTTCTCCGCGGGAAACTGCCTCAGGCATATGCGCTGATCAACATGCAAATAGCGCGCCATGGCGAGCTCGTACCGAGCTCGTACTATGTGCGCGGACTGATAGCAGGATACATGGATAGATATGCCGACGCCGCAAAAGACTACGAAAAATATTTAGAGAGCGATCCAAAGAATTGGGCTGCAATCAACGATCTCGCCTGGGTACTCATGAAAGACGGGCGCTACCAGGAGGCGACTGTAGCGCTCGAAAAGGGCCTGGAGAGCTGGCCGGATAATGCTTGGCTGTTAAACTCTCAGGCGACTGCTTTCTATGAGCTCGGCAAAATCGAGAGCGCGTATGCCGCTATCCAAGCCGCTCATTCTGCGGCGGGCCGTTTGCGCGAGAGCGATTGGTCAACTGCATACCCGGGCAACGATCCTTTGATTGCCCGCGAAGGACTCCATTCGCTTCAAAAATCCATAGAAGAGAATATGCACAGCATCGCGGCACAAATGAAAAAGTAATCAAAGGCGTGATAAAATCGAGATATGTTTGGCGAGACTGGCCATGGGCACGTGCAGCTTTGGCGTAATGCGATCGTTATTGTCATGTGTCTTCTTCTTGGCATAGCGGCTATTTTCCTTTCGAGCGAACGACGATCGGCCCTTGCGTCTTCTGAAACGCGCTTTGTCGAGCAAAGCGAGTCCGGCTTGTATATAGTTCCCGCGTCCTGCCCCTCCGATCCGCATTATTCGGGCGAATGTACGCCTACCGGCGGCGGCTGCACCATCTCCGCGAGTCCTTCGAGCATACAATCCGGCCAGGCCTCACTCCTTACATGGAATGTGGCGGATCAGCAAGGTGTTGCAGGCGTGTTCTCTTCTCCGGCAAACATTTCCATTTCCTCCGTTGGGTCTGTCGGCCAAAGCGGAACCGTTACCGTGCATCCTTCGCAGAGCACCACCTACACGCTCTCCGGCACCTACACGCTCGGCGGCGCAGGCAACTCCATACAAACGGGCAGCTTTTCGTGTTCTGCCACTGTAAGCGTTGATAGCGCCGATACTTGCCCCGCCGGGACAGAATTGCGTGACGGCGTCTGTGTTCGGATTTGCCCTGCGGGCCAGCATGCTTCCGGAAACATTTGCCTCTGTGACGCTACAAACGAGCCGCCCAACAGCGCAGGGCTCTGCACCCAACAGGCATGTCCGGAAGGTTTCCAGTTCGACTCGGTTTCGGGGCAGTGCGTCGCTGTGCAGCAGTGTTCACTGCCGCCGGTATGTTCGGATGAGACGCACGCACTGAATCAATGCACCGGCATTACCACGAACTGCGTGGCGGTTTACGGCGCAGGCTGGTCCTGCTTGAACGGCGTGTGTGTTGAGCCGCCGCGGCCCATTGCAAGCATTTCTGCAGTCCCACGTCTCATTCGCAGAGGCGATACGGTGAACGTCGCCTGGACTTCCAGCAACACTGAATCATGCACCGTTACGGGCACCAACGGAGACGGGGGAGAAGGTTGGACCGGCAGAAATGGTTCCCGTACCTCCTCCGCGATATTTAGCCAGGTCGTGTATACGCTTGTTTGCCAAGGCCTGGACGACTCTATTGTCACGAGGAGAGATACCGTCAACATTATTCCTATAGTCGACGAAACCTGATCGTATGTCTGCCAAACTAATTGCAGCACTGGGGGTAGGCATGGCGATGCTGCCGGCGGCGGCTTTCGGGCAAGCGGCCGACGTAAGCCTGCGCGACGCCATCCAGGCATCGGTGATGAACGATCCGCGGGTTTCAGAAATCCCGCCGGCACAGCTTACTGCACTGATTGACGCGCTTTACGCGGAGGCTCAGGCGCAGAGCATGTCTGCATCTGACATACTCTGGCAACCGCAAAATGCCGCGGTAGGGGAGGTTTTTTCAGGGACGGGAGCGGCCGAGTGTGCGAGCGGATGGGAAGGATACCTGTGCCAATTCGAGCACACGTTCGGATTCGCGGGCTCCAACTACGAGCTCCCGATAATTGTTCTCGTGGTCTCGGGTCTGCTCATTCTCGTGCTGTGGGAACTGATCGCGCATCATCGCAAGAAACCGGTTTCCGAGGTCGTTTCAGTGGCGCAAAAGTCGGTGCCGCCTCCGCCTAACAAGGTCCAATAGTCCAAGCGCAAGCGGCCGGGCCTTTGGCCCGGCCGCTGCGGCTGGAAAAGTTCAGATACATATGGCACTCCTCGTAACAGAGGAGTCATGCGGCAATTCAACATATTCAGGGGCACGAAAGGA
>JAGVDT010000106.1 GCA_020058565.1 Minisyncoccota bacterium
CTCGGATTAGGCAACAATCTTGGTGACTACTCCTGCACCAACTGTCTTACCTCCTTCGCGTATAGCGAAGCGCATCTGCTCTTCCATAGCTACTGGGGCAACAAGTTTCACTTTGAATGTAACTGTGTCGCCTGGCATAACCATTTCTACGCCTTCCTTGAGCGTAACCTCGCCGGTTACGTCAGTGGTGCGGACATAGAACTGCGGCTTGTAGCCCGTGAAGAACGGGGTATGTCGGCCGCCCTCTTCTTTGGTGAGAATATATACCTCAGCCTCAAATTCGGTGTGCGGCTTAACAGAACCCGGCTTTGCGAGAATCTGGCCTCGGTGCACGTCTTCTTTTTTAGTGCCGCGCAAGAGTACGCCAGCGTTGTCGCCGGCCTGACCCTGCTGGAGAGATTTGTTGAACATTTCAACGCCAGTGACGGTAGTCTTGACGGTGTCTTTGATACCGACGATTTCGACTTCCTCACCAACCTTGATGACACCGCGATCGATTCGACCGATGACTACCGTACCGCGTCCTTCGATGGAGAAGACGTCTTCGATAGCCATCAAAAATGGCTTGTCGAGTTCGCGAACAGGCTCAGGGATGTATTCATCAACTGCTTTGATCAACTCGAGGACTTTGTCAGCCCACTCGTTGCCTGCTGCTGGATTTTCAAGCGCCTTGAGGCCACTCCCCCGGATGACCGGAGTGGCTTTACCGTCGAAGCCCTGCTTTTCAAGAAGCTCGCGGACTTCCTCTTCGACGAGGTCGATGAGGTCTTTGTCGTCCACCATGTCGCATTTGTTTAAGAAGACTACGATCTTTGGTACGCCGACCTGGCGAGCCAAGAGTATGTGCTCGCGCGTCTGAGGCATGACGCCGTCAGTTGCTGCGACCACGAGGATGGCGCCGTCCATCTGAGCGGCACCGGTGATCATGTTTTTGATATAGTCGGCGTGGCCCGGAGCGTCTACGTGTGCGTAGTGGCGCTTAGGGGTCTCGTATTCAGAGTGAGAAAGCGAAATGGTGATGCCACGCGCTTTTTCCTCAGGTGCCTTGTCTATGTCATCGACGCCTTTTATCTGAGCGCCGTAGCCGTTGCCGGCTTTTGAGAGCACGTTCAAGATCGCTGCAGTGAGCGTGGTCTTGCCGTGGTCAACGTGTCCGATCGTACCGACGTTGACGTGCGGTTTCGTTCGGGAAAATTCTGCTGCCATATTTCAATTAGGTGCTAGGCACCAGGCGATAGCTTCTAGCTAGACCCAGAACCCGACACAAGAAATTAATAGCTGATAATTAATAATTCGGCTTGATGCCGAGTTGCCAACGCTTTTGAGTGCTCTGGGATTTTATCGCCGAGGCTCGGGCTGCTTGACGTGGTTCGCTAGGCCACACAACTCGAATCGGGCAACAGAATACGCACAGAGCGTGCGTGCCCGAATACTATTAGATATAGAGAATGGCGTCAAATCTATGAAGTCGTGGACAAGCTGTGCATAGAGGCTTATTGGGCAGCCTCGGCTTTGGCAAGGTTTTCTGCAGCGGCAGCTCTAAATGTCGCGAGGCCTTCCGCAGCTACGCGTGGGTCGTTGCCGGGGTAGGCCACGAGCCAGTCTTCGCGGGTCAGAGTTTCTGCCCCCGCAAGCGCGAGAGCCGCAGCAGCCGCTGATTCTTCGTATCGCTGGAGTTCGTAGAGCGCTATTGCTTGATTGTGCAGAAGCCATGGATTGCCCGGCCATTCTTTGAGTCCCCACTCCAGCGCGGCAAGAGCCCCTTCGGGCAGCTCCGCCTTGAGCAATACCCACGAGTAGTCGTTGATCGCACCCCATGTCGCCGGCGTCATCTTGAAATACGTCTCGTAATCTTTTGCGGCATCCAGGTAGCGGCCCTGGTAGCCATAGATGAGCGCGCGCACGTAGTAGGCATTGGGGTTTTCTTTTCCGTAGACCGCGATTTCTGTGTCTATGCGAGACTCCGCGAGCCCAAAATCGCTCTTGAGAAACGCAATGCGCGCAAGCTCGTGAAGCGCGTACCGCGAAGAAGGATCGAGCCTGAGCGCCTCTGCGAAAAAATATTCCGCACGATCGACGTCATACTCAGCGGGACTAAGCGCAGTAAAATGCCTTTCACCGTAGCGTACTGCCCGCACCGCAGTATGATCCAGCGCAAACATAGCGTCTTCGTAGCCTCGGCGCATGGGTTCGCGAAACAGCCACGCCAAAACCGCAGCCGCGACCACGATGGCGATCACCACTGCAAATACCTTCGCCTGACTATTTGTATTTACCACACCTGCAATCCTTGGATAGACGAGCCGACTGCCTTTACAGCGTTCATTTCAGCAGCGGTTTTCGCGGGGATGAAAAACGCAAGCAGGTCGGCCCCACCCACTACCACCAGCTCCTTGAGGCGTACAACCTGAGATGAGTTGCCCCCCATCGACGCAGCGGTGACATACACGCGAACATAGCGCCCCGATACATACGGAATCTGAATTTCGTCGGTACCGCCGTCTCCTGCCGTGGTCGAAAATTGCGTCGTCCAGTTGCTGCCGTCGGTGGAGGTCTGAACCTCGTACGCAATCCCATAGCTTAGCGAATCCCACGCCAAAACCACGAGAGCCAGCGTCTGGCTCTGCTCCAGATCCACCTGTATCCATTGGGGTACTGCACCCGCCGACTCCCAGAAGCTGCTGTAGTCTCGGTTCAAGGCGTACGATGGAGGATAGGATCCGTTGCTCGTCGATGCCGATCCGGGTTTACTGGCAGCAACGTCCGACCCGCTCGTGTTGGAGGCACATAAATAAACACTGTTTCGATAAATACCGTTTTCCGTATGTCCTGGTGTAAGTATGTAGCCATACGCGTCCGCCGTCGGGGTAAGCAGGTAATGATAATACGAAGGGTTCGAAGCACATGACGCCGGCAGTATTTCCAAACCGCCATGAGAACTATCTGTATACTGCACTTCCCCGGAAACAAACGCTTTACGGGAATTTGCCGGTGAAATGAGGACAGCGGCTATAAGCGTGGCCACAAAAAGCAAAAGGACGGTTATTTCGAGTTTGCGTATTTTTTTATCCGTATGTGCCGTATCCATAGTGAGAGCTATCGATTTTTAAGCGCCGCAACTTCGGCCCTGAGCTCTTCAATCTGCGACTGCTGATCCTGTATGGATTGTATCAGGATGGGAATGAGTTTTGGATAATCCACTGCATAGTATCCGGTTGCGGTGTCTTTGGTCACTGCTTCCGGCACGACTTTTTGGACTTCTTGCGCGATGAGACCTATATCCTGTGCCCCAGAGCGCGGATCGGTGTCTTTTCCGGCAGTCTTGATGCCCTCTTTCCAGGTGAAAGACACCGGGCGCAATTTCATGAGTGTCACTAAACCTTGATCCAAATTTTGCACATTGGACTTTATTCGTGCGTCAGAAAGATACAAAAACGCATTGCCATATACGGTGCCGGCGTTGTAGAGCGTGCCGGAGCCAACAAACGAATAGCCGTCGGAGCGGCCAAGACCGGCGTAATATGCTCCCGAGGAAGCTAAAACGCCATAATACGAAGCGCCGCTCGACGGCCCAGCTATA
>JAGVDT010000046.1 GCA_020058565.1 Minisyncoccota bacterium
CTGCGAGCAAACAGTTACTGATCCAGAAATGCAAATGATATAGCAGTTCTATAGCGGGAGATCGATTAATATTTTGGCGTAAACAGAGAGCGATCCCTTACGTGGATCGCTCTTTCTTATTGCTTGATCATTGTGACAGTCGTTGCATCGGAGAGAGATTCATCAATTTTGTAGCCGAGTTTTTCGGAAAGGGCGACACTCGCTGGGTTGGAACGAGAATTAAATGTCCAGAGTTTTGCATTTGGAAAATATTTCATATAAATGTCGGTCGCTGATTTGACGAAGTCTGTCATGACCCCGGTGCCGCGAAATGGCGGGTAAGATCGAAAAGCTATCGTGTGCCAGTCGCCACCGGATTCTTTGTATTCGTCTTTTCTTTCTTCATCCGAAAGATGCTTCATGGATTTGCGGCCAAGCTCTTTTGGACCAAACCATACGAATGCTGCGAGTGCGCCGCTTGATCGGTGTACTAGGGCAAAAGGTGTGCGGCCTTTTGAGTACCAGTCTTCGTAGGACCCTTTGCCGAAACGCTCTAGGTCGGAGGTGTTTTCCTGCAGGGCTTCGTCGCCTTGGTTGAGAGAAAGCATCTTGAGTTTGGTGGCCATGCCGTTGTCCAGACCGAGATATATGTCGAAATCTTCACCGCGATTCGTGGCAGTACCAATCAGGACCGCGGTATGAAGGAGGAGAGGTACTTTCTCCGGTAAGGCCTCCTTAAGGATGATCTCCATACCCGTTCACCTATGCTGCCATAATTATTGCTGAAGCGCGTCCGACCAAAACGAGCTTGTTACCAAAAGAAGTATTTTTTAGAGTGGTTTTGAAAGTCTTCGTGCAGAGGCGATGGCAGTATAGGTGTGCGGGCATGCCGTCACTATAGTCCCCGAGAGATGAATATACAATTGCGCCACGATTCAGGGCTTCTTCATATTGTTTTGTAGGGTGACTGTGGTACTCTTTGCTCCTCGCAATAACAGCGAGTATTTTGCACAGCTAAGTGAGGTATCTCCATGACCATCAATACCGTGCAAGAGAAAAAGCGGGTGCGGCGTCCCGAGGATCCGGGATCTATCCAGACTGCGCAAGCCAGACATGCTGCTGAAAGCGGCAAGGGTGAGTCCGATACTCCCAAGCCCTCAGAGCGTCATGCGCATGTCGAAGCTCCGCCGACAGCAAAGCCGCGTAAGTAGCAGCCAGCTTCGGAGACACTCCGTCTCCTACCCAACTCAGACGGCCGTGGAAATCCCGCGGTCGTTTTCTTTTGATTGATTTTTTTCAGTGAAAAGCTGCTCGATCATTTTGCTTCGTATGTGGAAATTGATCATGCAGATGTAGAGCGCGAAAGCGGCAAAGCCGAACTGAATGAGACCGGGTATCGCATATATCCATGGGTCGTCAAATAGGTGCGGAAATACCAGTGCGGTGAGCCAGATGAAAATATTGAAAAGAAAAGCCGCGGGCAGCAAATATTTCATCTCGAAAAGATGCCTTTTTTCTACCTGCTCCAGAAAACGTTCTCCGCCCACTTGTTTGGAAAAACTCGGATACGAATCGCGCAGTATCCATAAATCGATGACATACAAGCCCATGACCAGCACGGAAAAGATTCCCCACCACATAAACCAAGTAGGCAAACTCAGTATGTTGGTATACGCGATCATCTGTACGAGCGCGCAAGCGAAATACGCAAACAGGTGTTCCATGCGCACGGGCCACCGAGCAAAGGTGAGTACGTGCAGTATGCTTTGCGTCCAAAATACAAAGAGGATCGTTAGGCCCGCCAATATGTAGGTAATGTAGCTGTACCATTCTGGATCGTTGAGAGCCGCAACCGCGTGCTGGGCTAAAAATACCAGCGCAATGCTTTCAATAACGGTGATGAGTACCAGTTCAATATTGACGGCCACCTCATCAAGCTTCGTCATTGGGGCATTGTAAGCCCCGCAACGCACTTAAATCAACAAAGTCTAAAGAACTACTCGTGCTTGTAGGATTTTTAACAGTAAGATATATACTGCAGTAATGAGGATCTTGTTAGCGGGGTTTGCGGGACTTGTGGCTGTGGCCGTTCTGTACCTTGCCTGGCTGGGATATGCGCCAGGGAAGGCCGCTCCACAAACTACTGAGGAGCCTACGATCACTGCTGCTACATACGCGACCACCACCGATGTCTACACCGTTAGTTTGAAATATCCAGTATTTGGGCTGGAGGCTGCCGACAAACACGTAAAGTCGATAGTCGACGAAGCGCTTACGAATTTCACTACTGTACCGCCCAACCCAACTCCAATAACAGCCGGAAACGAAATGCTTGGGGAATTCGACCACGAATACGTAGGGCCAGACTATCTCAGCGCCAAAATGCAGATTTACGAGTTTACCGGCGGCGCGCATGGGGGCACCGTGGCATATGGCCTGAATTTTCACCGCGACGGCACTGAGGTCACCCTCGACGAAGCGCTTTCGCTCATCGGTAAAAATTTGCAACAGGTCTCCGAGGAAGCTACTGAGCAGCTTATCGAACATTTTGGTATGGTGCAGTTTCCAGACGGTGCAGCGCCTACGGCCGAAAATTATTCGACATTTTTGATCAATGACAAAAACGTCACCTTCATATTTCAGCAGTATCAGGTCCAAGCGTACGCTGCCGGTATGCCGGAAATATCGTTCGCCCGTGTAAAATAGTCGTATGATGCCCGGCAGAACATCTGGCATAGCCTTGGTTGCAGAATAAACTACCTAAGCTTGAAAATTGACTATATGAAAATAAAGACACTTTCGACCGGAATTAACAGCGGCAGCAACAATGCCAAATTGTGCTAACCGGGTATGGAACCACCCTTCGATTACGCTCAGGACAAGCCATTTGATTTTGACCAGGGCCCGGAAAAGACGTTTGTAGACAAAGCGCACATGCGCATCATCAACGGGCTTCTCAACATCACTATGCAATCCGGACAAAAACTTTACACCTACGTATTACCACTCCCTCTCGCCAAACAAATCTCACGCGCCATAGGTCAGCAGATCGAGGAGATTGAGAAGAAAAACGGCGTGACAATAGAGGGAAGACTTCCCAATGAACCGATGCTCAGCCCGATAAATCCAGCGGACCCGAAGGAACCAAAATAGTTATTAATTAATTATCTAATAATTTTTATATGCCAGAAGAAACAAATCAGGCAAACGCACAGGGAGGTTCGAATAAATGGGTCTACATACTAATCGGAATCGTGGCGGTGCTGGTGGTGCTTGGATTATTCGCTCAAATGAGCGGATACATGATGATGCGTGCAGCGGGAGTAAATGTGGTGCCGAATATGGACGGCTCCGCTACCTACACTGCCACAGATGGGGAGGGCGGCAGCGTTACGGTAGGCGGCAACTCAATGCCGGAAAATTGGCCGTCTGACGCGCCGGCGAATTTTGCAGGCGCACAGATTCAGTATTCAGGCACTTCGAATCCTCAAACCGGTAGTGCCGGAGCGGCGGTCGTATATACCGCACAGGCCAGCGCTAGTGCGATCGTCGAGCACTACAAACAGGCTTTTGCGGCACAAGGTTGGACAATAGAAAATACCGCCAACATGGGCGCCGCGTCGGTCATGAGCGCTAAAAAAGACGAGCGCACTTTTGGCGTTTCGATCGTAGACGCCGGGGACGGCAGCGTGCAGGTAAGTGTCGGTACCGATCTGTAGCTCGAACGAATAACAAGTCAGAGTTGTTACGACAACTCTGACTTGTTATGTAATCGAGGGCGCGCTTTAGCGTAGGGCGATCACCGAGCCGTCCTTTCCTTCTTCTTGCTCGACCCGGTTGAGATAGAGCAGCGGGCTCGTGGCGGCAACAAATGCGACCTTGATCACAAGGCCGGTCATAATGATGTCCGCTATATTTTCTGGTAGTACGACCCCCCAAAACGCGATACTGAAAAAGATAATACTGTCGATAATTTGGGAGATGAGGTTCGAAATATTTGCGCGCAGCCAAAGTCGCGCTCCGCGCAGCCTTCTTTTGAGGTAGGTATAGATAAACACATTGAGGTTCTGACTCAGTACGTATGCGATCAGGCTGGCGGCCGTCACCTGCGAGAAAGGAGCATAAGCGATTTGGAGAGCGTTGTTGAGCGCGGAAGTTTCGGGCGAACCAGTCATTGCGACGGTCAACTGGACAAGAATGAAAAAGAAGGCGACACCCACGACGCCGATCCAGATCGAATAAAAACCTTCGCGTTTGCCGAACCGCTCGACGATGAAATATGTGGCGAGAAACACCGATGCATAAAAGATATTGCCGGTGTTCGTACTGTGTCCAAAATACTCAACGATCTTGCCTCCGGTGTTGGCTATTAGTATCAAAAGCACGACGATAACCCCGTACAGTCTTTCTCGGGCGAATCGCCAGGCCAAAACGACAACGAGCGCACAAAAGAGAGCCTCTACTCCGAGAAGCAACTCGTTCATGCGCTAAGTATACATCCTCGAACGCTCAAAAAAACCACCGGGGTAAAATCTGCCGAAAAGCGGATTTTTGTTGTAAAACGCGAGTCTGTATTTACATAGCCTATACTAGGCATATCCCACTAACCCTAGGAGGGTAAGATGACTGGGATTGTTGTCGCCCTCGGGCGAACTACCAAAAAGTTCGTTGAAACAGAAGCAAAGGATCACGACGTTACGCCGTATGTTGGCGTTACGGAGCGTGGTGTGCTTGGTGCCGGCTACCGGTATTTGTCAGGCAGTCAAGAATTGGGATATGTGTGGGCAAACAGTCCTGCGCTTCTCGTGCGTTCCTGGCGTGCCATGAAGCTCCTGGAAGAAGTGCCGCGTGTTTACACGCACCAGACGATTTGTGCTTGCTGGTTTGTAGCAGGTATAAAAATCCATAGCCATGAAGAGCAATACCTGAGACATCTAGGTGAGAAGTTTGGGAGTCGCGAAACTGTAGATATAGCGCGTGCGAGAATTCTCGCGACTCTGCCGCTAGAGCACGAACTCCAAGCAATGCTAGAAATAATCGAAAAAAATGGCATTCGCATCGACACCGATGAGGTGCGGCATGTCTTTGCGAGAATCAGTCCCCCGATGGACACTGCACTCAAGAGCATTCATCGGCAGGCTGAAATGCGTCTGGCAGAAGGAATACGAAACAGAAATACTGCGGCCGTACAGCAGGCAAAGCAAAAGAGATCTGTGATTTCTCCGCACCCGCTACGACGAGAATTTTGGGAAAGATTGTTCGAATAATTCAAATATTCGGGCAACCATTTGTTTACCGCCGATCGCTGGCACGCGATCGGCGGTGTTTTTCTGGGAATCGGTCAGACGTTCTCGTTTCGTCGTCGCGATTTAAAGCAAATGCTTTCGTACAAACGCAAATCGTGATCCCTGCTTTAGGTATTTTTCGAAGGCCAAGGCTTGGATCTTGTTGGGAAACGCACAAAACCATTTCAAAGTATAAGGTCGTTTGGAACTCGAATACTTTGCCTTCCCAGAGTTGTGTTCAACGAGACGTCTTTTCACGTCTTCCGTCGAGCCGACGTATAGACTTCGATCTTTCTGGCTCTCGAGGATGTATACAAAATACATATAAGTCCTACTTCGCTCCTAAAGGAGCTTCGAAGGACACTGCTTCTTGTGAACGACAAAACCGCTCATGTCGAGCGGCCGTGTCGTGCTTTGGCATGCTGTGCTTGCACTGCGAAGCCTTGGCGAAGCAGTGGAGGCTACTAGACGATGTTAGAACCTGTTTGCTATATGGACCAGCCATCCACTTGCCGGATTTGAGTGATTCTGAGAATGTCGTGCGGCCATTTGAGAGGGAAGTGCAGAAAAGATTAGAACCCGTTAGCCCGTAAACAACGAAGGCCGAATCGAGAACTTAATCCGACTTACGTGTTCGTGGGAGGATGCCTCGCTAATATCACTGCCAAGTTTGGCAATTGCTATTTGTAACCCGCCCCCGACATCACTTTTGCTTTCTCCGCTAACTGTTACTGCTACATCAAAAGTAATAAATCCATCTTTGCCTTCATGTGGTCCGATTTGAAAAGGTGCTGCGAAGTCCACCCCAAGAGTCTTTTTCTCCTCCTTTGCTAATTCTAAATTAGCCTCACGAAGTCCATGCTTTATCCCTAACAAAGTTTGTTTAATAAACGTTTCCAGTTCCATACCGCTTTGGTAATTAGTAATAATTCGGTGTTTCCCCGGCCAAAAGAGTAAAACCTTTTTGTAGAGCTTTGATTTCCGGATCGTCTCCACGCTTGTTTTCTGTATATATCTTTTCCAATTCATTTTCAGATATCCATTCATACAAAGAATGATCTTCCGGATTAATTTGGATATTCTCAATTGGGTCCACGAACGTAGCAAAGTAAATCACCTCGATAGAGTGAGAGCCTTTTACTTCATTAGTGTAGGTAAAGGCCGCGAATGGGTCTCCAACCTTTATTTCCATTCCAAATTCCTCTTTAATTTCTCGCTTCAGACCCTCAATAATATCCTCGCCATAATCAATATGACCGCCAGGAAGCTCGTATACACCTGGCAGGAATTTCTTTGTATCTGCCCGCTTCGGGAGAAACACTTTCTCAAGCCCATCGAACGTTTGATGGATAAATGCACATGCGGTTATTACTTGCTGGCCATGTGCTGGAATCTCACTGTCATGGGAGATTTTGTTCATAAAGGTAACTATATCAAGAGAGGTTCTAAGATGTCTAAGGACCTCTTCAAACACGAGAAATATTAGAACCCGCTCAAAGCCATACACAAAAGGCCCAGAGGGTTACTGCTTTGTCTGCAAGCCTCGACAATATTTTTCAATCAGCAAATCTTTCTTTTCTCGCCGCCATTTCTTGATTTGAATTTCACGCTTACGGGCAGTGGAGAGACTTGGGTATTCTTCAAGGAATACAATCTCGAATTTTGCTTCACGTTTTGTAAATAACGCACCACGGTTTTCGTTGTGATGTTTGAGACGTTGTTCCGGATTTTCGGTGACGCCTATGTATAGGTCACTATGTGAATTCTTGAGCATGTAAACGAAGTACATTGGCGGCATTATCTATAAATTTCTATGCAATGCCAGCCCATTCGACTCAGCTTCGGCAAGCTCAGCTTCGCTCAGGGTACTCGATTCGGATACGCAAAAACCGCCTCCTTTAGGCGGTTTGCGAGTCG
The DNA here is from genome assembly GCA_020058565.1 of Minisyncoccota bacterium. GTDB lineage: Bacteria > Patescibacteriota > Minisyncoccia > Phycocordibacterales > UBA2100 > UBA10103. The sequence goes on from JAGVDT010000046.1 coordinate 7,182, forward strand.
AGGTGGTTTACTCAGCCCTTCGACTGCGCTCAGGGCACTCGCCTCGGCTTTATTTTTTTACCGTTGCGAGAGTTCAGCGAATCGAGGTGGCTTGCCACGAGCGAGGCCGTTTTAACGGCCGAGTCGAGTGGAGGTGGGGAGAATCGAACTCCC
>JAGVDT010000118.1 GCA_020058565.1 Minisyncoccota bacterium
GGTCCTCATATGCATACTGCTTTTCATCGCCTTTGCTTTCCGCAAAGTATCACAGCCGGTCTCAAGCTGGGTCTACGGAGGGATGGCCATAATCGCCCTCATCCACAACATCATCGTGACGACCGGTTTCTTCGCTCTCCTGGGGCATTTTGCCGGGGCAGAAGTCGACACGCTTTTCGTGACGGCGATACTCACCGTCCTGGGGTTCAGCGTACATGACACCATAGTGGTTTTCGACCGTACGCGGGAGAATCTGGCTATCAACAAAGAGCGCAACCGCAAGGAGCCTTTTGCAGAAACGGCAGGTCGCGCACTCGGCCAGACTTTCGTCAGATCGATAAACACATCTCTCACGGTCCTCATCACTCTTCTTGTATTGTATTTCATCGGTCCCCAGGCCACTAAATTCTTCGCACTTACGCTCTTGGTGGGGATCATCGCAGGTACGTATAGCTCCATCGCGCTCGCGACGCCGCTTCTCGTTGAATCCGAGCGCTGGCTCTCGACAAAAAAGAAATGATCGGGTATTATCCCTGTACTCAGATATGAGCCGCACAGCATACTATTTTTGGTGGTTTACCGCCCCTCTTAGGGAGAGGATTGTTGTGATTCGCTAAACTCAAACAAAAAATCACGACAGCCCTCTCTCTGAGAGGGCTGTCCTTTTAAGAGAGAGGGCTTGCTATGGGGCAAGTCTAAGCTGCCATGGGGAGATATTTCATGGCTAATACGTTGACTGATCACCAACTCAAAGTCACCTTGTGGGGACTAGAGTACGAGGCCCATCCTCACTATCAGCAGGATTGGGTTAACGCCATAGAAAAGGAGAACAGGGATGTGGGTTCGGTCCGCGTTGACCTAGTCTCGCGAGTCGAATACCTTCTTCGCGAACAGACTCGCGATAAGTCACTTAGCGAAAAGTCTCTTTCTCAAGGCGAACACAAGCCTTGGCACAAAAAGGGATGGTGAGTCAGTCGAAGGAGGCTTCCCGGATGGGTGGCCTCTTTCTTTTTTATATCCACACTTGCGCAAAACGGTGCCGTTAGGTACTATCAAACCCATGGAGTCGTATTGCTTCATTATTCGCTCGATCGTCGTCGCAGATGCTGCGGGCTTTTCGAGCTGATATTCCAAAACATACAAACTCGAAAGGCCCCCGGTAGGGGGCCTTTCCTGTAGGATCGCGGTTCGGGAATTGTTCTTGAGAAGGCGAGAATAATTCCTGAAGTCGTGAGGTTTACCAAACGCTTCAGGTCGATCATTGAGATCGATGTTTGATACTACGTAGAGGAGAGAAGTGATGCCGCGTACTAAGCGCACAGAGGATCGAGCCTTGGGTTCCATTATGGCCAACATACGGGGAGCGGGGCCGAGCGGAAGTTACGATCCGACCGCGTACCGCGCTTTGCTTGAGCAGGCGAGCGAGAAGACCGAGTTGCCGACTGTCAGGGCTGATCCAGGGCAGTCGCCGACAGAAGATGTGGCGGAGGCAGAAGCCCATCGAGGCCGCAGCTAAGCATCTCCTTACAGGTTTCGGGCCGCGCGTGCATACACGTGCGGCCCGCTCTTTATTGACAACACGTCCATAATTGATAGCATCCTTTTATGCATCGCTCGATGATGATGGCTATGATGATGACCCCAGAAGGGGCCTCTTGTAGCTGCTAGCGATACATCAAAACTTGCAGCACTCAGAAGGCCCCAAGTAAGGGGTTTTTTCTTTGCTTCGCATCGTGGATGGAAACCGGAGCTCAATAGAAAGATCGAGCCTCGATTTCCGGGACCATGAAGGGCCCGGAGGATCATTGAGATCCAATTTGTTTTCTTGAGCGGAGATACCAAATGGTACTCGTCAACCCGGGGAACGATGCTCTTGCCGCAGCAGTCAGTCGGGCACGGCAGCTCGATCAAAAAGTGCAATCCACCTATGTCGTCGGCATTTCCGGCACCGAAGGCGGATATAGCGTGGTCTTGGCCACGGTATCCCAAAGTGGTGCGCGCGCCTACCACGGCACGGATCTCGGCGTAGCGTCAGTCAAGGAGATCGGCAACGCACTTCAGTCCTTGGCACGCTGTGCCAGGGTCGATACCATCGATCTGGTCTTTCTGGATCAGGAAGGTAGCAAGGATTTCCGTCGAAAGTGGGTCCTCATCGACCCGAAGACGCTTGCTCCGCGCGAGTTGTGCGGCGAGGTGGTAGAGCGATTCTACAACCCAACCTAAACCGCGGCGCGGATACTCAAGAAAAAGACCGGCGGCGACCACCTGGTCCCGCCGGTTTTACATAATATCTGACAACTTTTCTCTGACGAGAAAACATGCTACATACTTTGGATGAGTCCCGTTAGAAATCGCAGACGCACGAAAGTGCCACCCCAGGCAAACGTCGATGTTATAAGTCGTAGCCAAATAGTGCGCGGTCAATTAACCTTGTCCGCGTCCTATTTCTAACGGGATGAAAAAAATCCTTGTAGTGCAGTCGAGGCGCACGCCCAAAAAGATCGAGGCAGAGATGGGTAGATTTGAGCGCGCTGTCGATGGCGAGGCCGAGCTGGGCTTTGTATCGTCGGTTGATATGTCTCAATCTTGGAACAAGCCAGAAAAAATAGTCACAGGATACGACGCGGTTTTTTTCGGAGGGTCGTCGGATTTTTTCTTTGATGGCGGTAGAGAGCTCGAAAATCCAGAAAGGGCCGGGACATTTGAAGTGCTCGAGCGAGTACGCCCGCTCATAGCGCATCTACTCGAGAATCAGATTCCAACTCTCGGGATATGCCTCGGGCATCAGCTTGTCTCCGAAGCATTTGGCGGCAAGGTGACCCACGACCATCAGCAGCGCAAAATGGGAACGTACCCGGTTTTTCGCACGGCAGCTGGGAAAAACGATCGATTTTTTTCGCAGCTCGCGGATACTTTTCCCGCACAGTATGCGCACCGCGACAGCGTAACGTCTCTGCCAATGGAAGCGACGCTTTTAGCAGACGGACCCGCCTGCAAATTCAGTGCGCTGCGCTTTGGCGAGGCTTTTTACACTATGCAATTTCACCCGGAGCTTACAGCAGGGGATCTGGCAGAAAACGCGGAAGCCATAACCGAATACCTGAAAGAAGGTCAGACTATAGAAGACGTAATAGAGGAATCCCCGGTGGCCTCAAGCATTATCCCGACCTTTCTTAGGAGAGTAATTTGAGGGCTAGGATAAGCCGTTTCCTGGGGAAAGCCAGGCTTGACTCTATATAGAGGAGGGGCTATACTCTAGGTCCTTCACTTTCGCGGGTGTGCGACCGCCGATAAGGCGGCTTTTCCTTGCCCTGAGTTTATCGAAGGGATTGGAAAAGCGTCGAACCGCAGGTGAAAGAACTTTGACACAACCCATATACGAAGAAACAGTAAAGTAGCAAA
>JAGVDT010000073.1 GCA_020058565.1 Minisyncoccota bacterium
ACCCACGCAGTATTTTCCTCGGATCCCAAGACGGTGGTCGAGCGTTTCGACAAAAGCGCTGTCACCGAGCTCATCATCACCGACAGCATCCGCCACGATCCAAAGCTCCTAAAATCCAAGCGCGTCAAAATAACCGTCCTCCCCCTAAGTGAACTCGTAGCCGACGCCATCGCCCGCATCCACGCCGGCGAAAGTGTCTCCGCCCTCATCACCTGAGAGACTGTACCTTTGAGTACAGAGTGCTATAACTGTACTCAATGACGCGAAGAAACGATCGTGAAAGAGCAGTAGTTTTGCGCAAACAAGGTAAATCTTACGCTGATATAAAGTCAGAGCTACATGTTAGCAAGGGCACATTGAGCGTCTGGTTAAGCGATATGCCGCTAACGACTGATCAGCTCCGAATGGTGCGAGATAAAAACCCACGGAGGATAGAAAAATTCAGAGAGACGATGGCCAGAAAGAGGCAGGTCCGACTTGATGCAGCTTATGAAAAGGTGAAAAAAGATATAGGTTCTTTATCCAAGAGAGATATTTTGATTGGTGGATTGCATTTGTATTGGGCGGAGGGGACAAAGACGGCACGCGGAAGAACCGAAGTTGCTAATACCGATCCTGGACTGATAAAAGCATTTTTGAAATGGCTTCTGCTCACTGGGACCCCAAAAAATAAGATAATTATCAGGCTGCAGCTCTATAAGGATATGAATGTTCAATCTGAAATGCAATTTTGGTCAAAGTTTTTAAACATACCTCTTAGTCAATTTAGGAAACCAAGTATAAAAAACTCGAATAGTATTGGTCTCACTCGACGCGGGCATGGCCACGGTACATGCGACCTCATCTTTGAAAATATGTCACTCTGGGAGTACATTAGTATGTCCCTCAGGTATCTGAGGGAAGAGTACAGCCGCCCGTAGCTCAATGGTGGAGCGAGCGTCTTATACACGCTAGGTTGGGGGTTCGAGTCCCTCCGGGCGGACATGATAGAAAAACGGTGCCTGCGCACCGTTTTTCGATACATGTCCGGGCCGGAGCCATGTTTCGCGAGTCCGCGAAACGGGCGAGGCGAGATCGCAGAAATTCGCCTGCGATGGTAGGCGAATTATCTGTGATGACATGATATCGTTCCAACATGTCCGAATCCTTCTCTCCTGAACCGGCACCACGGCTTAGAAGTCCTGAATCTGTCGAGCGAGTGCGGGAATATTTCGACCTGCAGCTACTATTTGCGGAAGCAGTCGCGGAGAAGACTGCTGAACCCATAGAGCAGGCCGTACTTAAATACAAGAATTTTCATCGTCGGTTTGGGTTTGGCAGACGCAGTATTCTTCACGCCCGCTGGGCTGAATATGCCGAATTGTTGCGTAAGGCAAATTCGCATGATCAGCGGCTGCAGAAAACTCTAGAATTTTTTGCTACCACAAAGCCATGGGAAGGGCCGCAATACGAGGGTGCGCCAGAATTTGGATGCTTCACGTATGAACGCGACAAGGAAGATCCGCGATATATACACATCCACTTCAGTAATGACGATCCTCTCGGACCCTTGAGCGAGGAGCGTATGGCAGAGCGCTTAAAAGAGTTGAAAAATATGTTTTCACACATTAAGCAAAACATTCCCGACCCGAATAATGAATTGATAATTGAAGGTGGATCTTGGCTTTACAATCGACACGAATACCGCCGACTTTTTCCGGATTTTTATACTAATCGTGCTATAAACCCTAAAGCGCTTGAAGAGGTAAAAGAGCCTAGTCTCAACGGCACTGCGCGATGGGGACAATTTTTGAACAGTGATGGCTCAATAAAACAAGACCTCAAAAAACAATTCATAGAAGATTTTAAAAACATTGATCCCGATCATCTAGGGAAAACGTTTCCTTTACCGACATTCCGTACGGAGGCGCCAATACAGTATTTCTACGACAAATACGAAATTCCTAATGATGAATAGGATATAATCTGTACCCCATGGCGCACATCCACGAAAAGATAGACTTTACCGCGAGCGTGTATGTTGTTTTCGAGAACAAGGTTCTCCTCCACAAGCACAAAAAGCTCGGCCTCTGGCTCCCGCCGGGCGGACACATCGAGCTCGACGAAGATCCAAACCAGGCAGCACTTCGCGAATTGAAAGAGGAAGCAGGTTTGGATATTGAACTCGTTGGAAACCCAAATGCAGGTATCCCAAAATCAGACATGCAGGCGGATTTGATTCCACCAAAATTTTTGAACAGGCACTTTTTCAGCAAAGAAACCGGCCATGAACATGTCGATCATGTGTACTTTGGTCGCGCAAAAACTGGTGCTGCTGTGCCCGAAGAAGAGGGGGGTGAAATTCGCTGGCTAACGAAAGAGGAAATTGAGGATGATTCATTGAACATTTTGCCTGACATTCGCACATACGCACTTGCTGCGCTCAAAGAGCTGGCTTCATAGGGTGCTTGCAGTGAGCGAGCGAAGCGAGTCGAACTGTGGATAGCTTCGAGCCACCTCACGGCGCGTGAGAGAATTAGGGGATGAATAAAGCACTTAGCGCTTTTGTCGCGCTCCTACTCGTATTACCCGCCGCAGCTAGCGCGCAGCAGTCGAACGCTGATCTTCAGGCGCAGGCACAATTGCTCTTGCAGCAGGTAGCACAGCTCCAGGCGCAGTTGGCTGCGCAGCAGGGCGGCGGCTCAGCTGCGGCAAATGCAAACAGCCTTAACCCAAATCCTAGTGGCGCGATCAACGTTGCGAGCGCCGCTGGCACAGGATCGGCAGCATGCCCAAATATCGGGCGGATACTCAAGCGCGGGTCGACCGGCGATGATGTAACGCGTTTGCAACAATATCTTGCGCTCGATCCGTCGGTATACCCGGAAGGCACGGTAAGCGGATATTTTGGCGCACTGACCGAGAGAGCTGTGCAGCGATGGCAGTCGAAATACAATATTGTTTCGAGTGGATCGCCCTCGACCACGGGCTGGGGACAGGTTGGTCCACGAACCGCAGCAGCTATCGCGCTCTTATGCCAGACGGGCGGATCATCGCCCGTGGGCGGATACATTCAGGTTTCTCCAATATCCGGCAATGCGCCGCTTACCGTCACTGTTATCGCGACGGTGAATTCTACGAACTCATGCGCAAGCGCAATATACCAGCTCAACTGGGGAGACAACTCGAATCCGGTATCAATTCCTGTTTCCGCCAATGTCTGCACACAGATATCTCAAACGTACACGCATACCTATACCGCAGGCGGCACGTACCAGATAACACTCTCGTCGGGCGCGCATCAGACTGGCGCTACGATTACGGTCTATGGCAGTGGCGCAAGCCCGACGCCGTCCCCGACTCCAACACCTCCGGCGGTACCAAGCGATACGTTTAGCGCTTCGCCCACCTCAGGAAACGCGCCGCTAACGGTGACGTTTTCGGGCGTGGTGACCGGCAAAAATGCTGGTTGGTGCTCTACTGGGTGCTCGAGCATTCTTGTGTTTGGTGACGGCCAGCAGGGCGCCGTGCCGCTGCCTACTTCACAAACAGCCGCTCAAAATTATTCTATACAGCACACCTATACGTCTAACGGCACCTACACAGCGACGCTCTATCAGGGCGCCGCGGGAAGCGGTAGACCAACGGTTGGCTCAGCTACTATCATTGTCGGCGGGGGAGGCGGAGGCACCGCAACGTTCAATGCGCCGTCTCTGACCACGCTCGTTGGCGGTAACCCCATGGCGGTCAGCCTGATTTTTGATTTTTCGTGCAGCTACTCGGTAAATTGGGGAGACACGGTAGTCGACACTCAAGTGCCGGCTGCGGGCACCTGCACAACTGGAACTGCTTCAAAAACCTTGAACCATACCTATACCGCTGGGGGTAATTACACTATTACGCTCACGCGCGGCTCGCAGACGAACACGATTGGAGTAAACATTTCGCAATAGACATGAATCCCGTTAGAAATCGCGGACGCGTCAATGTAACTCCTCAACAAGCCGTCGGGCTTATTCACTTTACTAAAATAGTGTGCGGTAAGTCCAACTTCTCCGCGCCCTATTTCTAACGGGATGAAAAAGTTTGCGGGCGCATTTCTGTTTGCGCTACTCTTGCCGGCGACGGCTTCGGCGGTCGACATCAACGAGCTCCTGGCGCAGATCGAAGCTCTGAAGGCCCAAATACTTTCGATGCAGGTGGGTGGCGTGCAAACTACGCAAACGACGCAGACGATTCCGGTAACCACCTGTGACTTGCCAACCAAAAATATGCGCCGCGGGGATGCGGGTGTGCATATTTCGCACCTGCAGGAATTTCTCGCACGCGATAGTTCAGTTTACCCAGAGGGTACGATATCTGGGTACTTTGGTGCACTTACGGAAACCGCCGTACAAAAATGGCAGATTAAAAAAGGCATTGTGACTTCTGGCACAGCACAGACCACCGGCTTTGGCGCGGTAGGGCCGCGGACTTTAGCTGCGATGCGCACAGAATGGTGCTTACAATCGCGGCTTGCGCCTTCGCCGTTTACCCCTGAGCCGGGAAGCGTCGTCCCGCCTCCCATCAATACCGCTTCGGCGAGCCCTACCGCAAAACCATCGACTTCTACGGCCACACAAGCCGTTGCGCAAGCAGCTCCGCGCATCATGTTTACTGCGCCGGGTGCGTCGACCACGGTCACCAAAGGCAATTCACTCGTGGCTACATGGCGCAGTGATGCTGCCCCCGCAGGTTCATCGGTAACACTTTCGCTCCAAAACAAATCCAATCAGACTTTAGGAATTATCAAAGCCAATCTTTCACCGAGCGGCACATACTATTGGACGGTGCCGGTACCGCCGCCGCAAACTTCCGCCTGCACCTCAGATACTATTACCTGTCTGTCAGAGATAGCGGGCAGTTCTTCGCCTTGCGCTACGCTGTGCAATATCGCGGACGGACTATACAAACTATACGCGCAGCTTGTCTCCGGCGGCCAAGAGTTGGCACATGCTGAAAGCCGAATATTTTCTGTCGGAGGTGTGCCTCTTTCTGCCGCGGACATCGCAAGCACGGGCACGTTTTGGGATTATGCGCTGTATGCCACTTCAAGCAGCTGGGCTTTGCCCGCCGCTACCTCGGCCGCGCCTCTGATGTGCGTGTATTCGGGCGTCCAATACACCGACGGGATCACGGTAGAAATAAATTGTGCGGACGTTACGGTAGCCGGGCAATCGTGCGGCACATTCGGCGGCATGCAATTGACTTGTAGGTCGGGCAAATGGGTCGACAGAAACGGTGCCGCACAAGATGTTCGTAATGTTTCAACTGCCTATAGCCCGGGGAGCTGCATTACGCCGTGGATGGCGCAGACGGTCGCAAACGGGCATCTAATACCGCGAGAGCCGTTTTTCACCAACGGCGT
>JAGVDT010000120.1 GCA_020058565.1 Minisyncoccota bacterium
CGATCTGCTTCGGCGGATTTTCTTCGTTAAGAACCGTCGGTTCTTAAGGAGGCTCTGCCAGAGGACAGAGCTGACGGCCGGTGGCTTGTGACTTTCACACGTCTTCATGGTAAAACGGCGTGGGGGCGTTGTTCAGTATGCGGAAAGAAGGCCCATGCAAACGTATTCGCTTCGTGAGGAAGAAAGAGTTACAAATAGAAACACCGAGAGACTCAAGCTCATGATGCCTGCCTTTGAAAGGGTGGGTTTCCCAGAAAGCGGGATCAATGTCCTAGGACGCAATGACTATGTTCATTTTCCCTGGAAGAATATCGTCGTCGCGATCAAGTTCGCTCACCAAGATTTTGTCACTGCCGGCGAACTCTGGCTTTGTAGGCGCCCAGAATCCAGAGAAGGACTTGAAAGGCTGCAAGCACTGGTCAAACGCCGCATTGAATTGCGGGCTGGGGAACATACTGGCGCTACTGCGGAGATCGACGTCGAGCTTGCGGCCACATTCAGCTTTGTGCGATGCAACTTCATTGTCTCCCTGATAGATACGCCTTGGGAAGATAAGGTAGCTGCTCGTGTACATGATCTGGTCAAACTTTACATGGCCAACCTGGCATAGGTTGCGGCCAAAGCATCAAAAGGGGGTAGGCATGTGAAATGCCTACCCTCGAATCACGTTAAGGACTTTTGCACAGGTGTTTGTCAATCTTCCTAAAAACACGTGTGTGATAGAATCCGAATATGAAAGAAGATTTTCTTGCTGTACTGATAGGAAACCAAGAACAAGCAAGGATCCTTCGCACACTGGTTTTTAATGAAGACGAAAGGTTCACCTCGACCCTTCTTGGGAAGCGCGCAGGGGTAGCTGCGGGGCGCACCGAGCTCGAACTTCAAGATTTACAGAAAAAGGGGGTAACCCGCCACACCAAGGTCTCGGGAGAAAGGGCAAAGAAAGACTCTTCGACTGTCTGGACGCTTAATCCCAGCTTCAAGCATCTCAAGGCTTTGAATGTGTTTGTGAGAAAGATAGCTCCTATGCAGTTCGACGAAATAATCCCAGCTCTTCGCGGCACGGGCAAGCTTTCGACCGTCGTATTGTCAGGTTCGTTCATGGGAGACGAGTCGCGGCCGGCCGACATGCTTTTAGCGGGGGACAGTCTCAATGAACGCCGTCTGGGTAAGGCCGTGCAGACTTTGGAGCCCATATTTGGGACTGAGATTCGCTACGCTGCATTCTCTACTCCGGAATTCCGCTATCGCATCACTGTATCCGACAAGCTTATCAGGGACACCCTGGATTTTCCGCACCTGGTTTTGATGGACAGGTCGGGACTCCTTTAGGTTTAGGGCTTGCAACTATCCACAGCAGAATGAGGGTTCACCCTGAGCGCAGTCGAAGGATGCTAAACTTTACACAAAGTCGCTTTATTAAAGCTGGCAATAATTATTATGATATTTACGCAATCGGCGAACGCCGTGCAAGGGTCTTTCTATGACCTCTGGTTTACAGTCGCCATCTATCTCCCGAGGATACTCGCGGCGATAGTAGTCTTTATTATTGGTTGGATAATCGCCACCATTCTCTACCGCATCGTCGTCGAGGTGGTCAAAGTGCTCAAGGTTGATGAGGCGATGAAAGGCGCTGGCCTACATGAAGCAGCCAAAGAAGCAGGCTTCAAACTCGATGTCGGAGTGTTTCTTGCAACACTCGTGATGTGGTTTACGGCGCTGGTGTTCCTCGTCGCTTCACTTGAGATCATGGGCTTTAGCGTGGTCACGATTTTCCTTGAGCGTGTAGTACTGATCTACTTGCCGCAGGTCATCGTCGCTTCGCTCATCCTCATCCTCGGTGCCATCGTGGCAGAGGTTGTCCGCGGACTGGTGGCAGGCTCTGCAAAAGCTGCAGGTGCGCATTCGGCAAATCTCGCCGGCTCGGTGGCAAAGTGGGCTATTTGGATCTTCGTGGTCTTGGCAGCGCTCGACCAGCTTGGCGTTGCATCGGCCTTCGTGCAGACGGTCTTTACCGGACTGGTTGTTGCGCTCTCCTTGGCTTTCGGTCTCGCGTTTGGCCTCGGCGGCAAAGATGCTGCAGGCGACGCTATAAAGCGCATCCGCGACGAAGTACGTCACGATTTCGAGAAATAAAATCTCTCGCGCTATGCTCTGTGCAAGTCCGCCAATTGGCGGACTTGTGCGTTTTGCCCTACAGCGTTTACAATGCCCGCAATGCAGGCAGTAATTATGGCAGCGGGAAGAGGTTCGCGCATGAAGGACCTTACGGATTCGACACCGAAGTCAATGCTTAAAGTGAATGGGAAACCACTTCTGGAATACAAGCTCGATGCGCTGCCGGAAGAAGTCGACGAAGTGGTGATCGTCGTGAACTATCTTGCTGATGTGATCAAAAAACATTTTGGCGATTCTTACGGCGGCAGAAAGATTCACTATGTAGAACAGGAAAGTCCTACGGCCGGGACCGCAGATGCTATTTGGAAAGCCAAGCCGTACATCACCGGAAAGTTTTTCGCGATGAATGGTGACAATATCTATGCTCCTGAAGACATGCAGAAATGTTTGATGCACGAATGGGCTGTGCTTGTTATGAAGGGGGTTCCGGTCAGGACCGGTGCGGTGGTAACCGATGAAAGAGATCGCATCACGAGCATTGCCGAAAATACGGAGCACGAAGGTGGGGTGGGGTATGCGAATACTGGTTTCTATCTTCTGGATGAACACTTCTTTGATTATCCGGCCATACCGAAAGCGCCAGGTTCGACCGAACTTGGACTTCCGCAGACCATGATGCAGGCAGCAAAAGACATCGTGATACGCGCGGTGTCGGCTACTTACTGGATAGAAATAAAGGCTCCCGAGGATTTAGAAAAAGCAGAAAGGGTATTGAAAGGGGTAAAAGGGCATAAAGAAGAAAACAGGGGTGGAAAAAGGGCTTAAAATAAGCCCTTTTTCCACAAGATATCCCCGAAAGGGCGGTATAGAGCCACTATTTGACATTGACCCTCTGAAGGAATATACTCCCTCTACCTATGTTGTTCGGAATCAGCACTGGTAAGCGTCGGCGGTAAGCCAGATTTTTCTGTGCCACCCGACGCCGCTACTAAGCGGCTTTTTCTTTACCCTGAGCTTGTCGAAGGGTCGTCAACAGAGGATTGTATTTTGAAGCTTTCACTAGCTAAAAAATACTGATCGTTGACAACTGAAGAGCGACACAGCCGCGC
>JAGVDT010000117.1 GCA_020058565.1 Minisyncoccota bacterium
AAATCCGCTTCACAGGTACTTGCCAGCACCACCTACCCTATCGGCGACAGCGGAAACGGCGGCGTCTGCAAACCCAACGTCACCAAATACGCCGCTATGTGCTGGTGCGCCGGAATCCTTTCGGTAGATTTAAACACCGGCACGATGCAGTGCGACGGCACCCAGCTCGGCAACATCGCGCAGACCGACACTATGACCGTCGACGTATCTATCACTGCCGCATCGGCCACTAACCACAAAAATTTTCTCTGCAATCCGCCGCCCAAAAAACCAAAGCCGCAGTATTGCTCGCACGGCTACTGGAAACAGTCCCAGCATTTCGACAACTGGGTCGGCTACTCGCCCAACACCCAGTTTTCTGCCGTGTTCGACAACGCTTTTCCGGGAAAGACGCTCCTGCAGGTCTTGCAACAAGGCGGCGGCAACCTCAACAGGCTCGGCCGCGAGACGGTGGGAGCTCTTCTAAACGCCGGAAAGCTCGACAACTTCCCCTACACGCAGGCTGAAGTAATAGCGATGTTCAACGCCGCATACCCGGGTACGCTCGGTTCCTACGCGAACCTGGTCGAAAAATTCGAAATACCGGAAAACTGCCCGCTTAACTGACTATGAAATTCCTCGGCACACTACTGCATAGCATCTTCGTAGTCGCGATCATCGCAGTTGCCGGGCTTTTCGTCGTCTCACTCCTCCCCATCCCGGGGAACGTCCAGGTAAAGATAGTGAAGTCTGGGAGCATGGAGCCTTCGATACACACGGGCTCTATAGTAGCGGTCCTTCCGGCCGCCGAATACAAAGTCGGCGACGTCATAACCTTTGGCGAAGACACTAAAGCGCAGATTCCGACTACGCACCGCATCATCGCCATACAAGGCGAGAGCCGGAATATCAGCTTCACTACCAAAGGCGACGCCAACGAAGATCCTGACGCTCAGCCTGTCCAGCGCTCGGAAGTCATAGGCAAAGTGCTTTTCACCGTGCCGGGAGCGGGCTACGTGCTCGACTTCGCAAGGAAACCCCTCGGCTTTACGCTCATGATAGGCATACCCGCCGGGATGATAATTTTCGAAGAGCTGATGCGCATATACGCCGAAGTGCAGAAAATGCGGCAACTAAACTCTGCCGGTCTCGCGCGCCGGCGCGAAGACGAAGAGCCTGTGCTTCCAGAGCCCTCAACTTCGCAGACGCGCACCCTCGATCTAAGAGGCCTATGAACAGCCACCCGCACATGTACTACACGCAGGTAGAAACGCAGGACGGCGTCCGAACTCCGTTCCCCGTCTCTAGGCATGTGCTGAAAGTGCGGCCGCTCCATCGAGGTTCAACCTCGATGAGGCGATTCTCGCTGTTCGAACAAAGCGCGTCGGTATTCCTGACGCTCGCGCTGGTAGTTTCGTCTTTCAGCCTCTCCTACGGGTCGCTTGAAAACACTGCTTCGTATTTCCGCGACGACGAAAGTTCCCGCGACAACGCTTTTGCCGCGGGGCTCTTGGGCTTTGGCTTGAACCCGGGCGAAGTTACCGTACCGATAAAAATCGGTGAGCGCATTTTCATATCGCCGCTTTTTACGCCGGACGACGATACGTTTCCGATACAATACCGCGTGCGCGCCGAAGTCATGGGCGAAGACTCTCCGCTCTGCACACTGCTCGAAGCGTACGGAACTACCTCGCCGTATCTCTATAGCGGCGCCCTGAAAAATCTCGTAACGGAGCCGGCGACCACAACGGGCCGCGGGAATTTCATGGTGTATCTCCCTGACGCCCCCAACGTCCCAAACGGCGCCGAATGCACCGTCGCCATCGTGTACAAAGGCTGGTACGCAGAAGCTCCGGAAGGCACGGGCTACACCGACGAAGAGCGCGACACCTTTACCTTTGTGCTCGACAACCCCACGCCTGAAGCCGCTACAGAGTCTGCCGCTACGGAAACTCCCGTAGAGCCGCCGGTCGCGCCCAAGGATGGCTATGTGGAAATATCAGAGAGCGAACCTGCGCCTACAGAGACAGAAACTTTTCCTGAAGAGACACCGTCCGAACAACTGCCCCCAGAGGCCTTACCGGAAGAAGCGTCCCCTGCCGAGACACCGACTCCCGAGGCGCTAACGGAACAAGAAGACCCGCCCGCGCCAGAAGAAACACCCGCTCCCGATCTTTCAGAAGAGCCGCCCGCAGACGAAGCGCAAATGCCGGAAGAATCCCCTACCCCGCCTCCACAAGAACCAGCGCCTTCGGAATCATCTCCCCCGCCTCCGGCAGAACCGGCGACTACCGAGTAAAAAAGTGACGAGTGGCGGGAAAATTTGGAAAGTCGAAATACGCTGACGACTCTAACGCAGCAAAACCCGTTCCTTCGACTAGCTCAGGATATTCCTTCGACTAGCTCAGGACGGGTTTCGCTGCAAGAGAATCTTCAAAAGTTCAACTACCCGTACTGACGAGGCAGCCAGCAAACTATTACGCAGGCCTCGCGTATGCACAAAAGACACCGCTGCGAACTATCCCGGGCTTAGAGCGCCTTGGCGACCGCAGCCATAGATGCCTCTGCAGGAACTGAGGGTGGAACAAAGATGATTTTGGTCCCGAAGAAAAAGAGGAATAGCATGAGCGCAAACAAAAACCCGGCACCCGCCGCTGTTTTCATATGCCGAATATGGATTTCAAAGCCGGTGGCGAACGCCAAGAGGATGAGGACGATGGTGCCGATAGCATAATACAGATACTTCAGGGTTTGGTTTGGCGAAGCTACCGCATGTTCTATGGGAGATGCGTAGGTGACCGACATACTTGCATCCACATACTGTGAAGCATCGTTGTTGCGATCTTGGGCGCTCACCTCTCCGGTACTTTCGCCGAGAACCTGCGTGCTCGGCACGTTTTGCGCCGTGGCGGTTTCAGTCGGATTATTCGGCAGACTTGACGCAACGGTCTTCGCAGCTTTCTTATCTTCGAGGGGTCGGCCGAATTCCTGCACAACGAAGGTGGTGGGACGACCCTGGTAGACACCTTCTGCCGTCGCAATACCGATTTCCGTATAGTTTTGTTCCAAAATGTTTGCCCGATGCGTCGGCGAATTCATCCAGGCTTTATTTACGGCGTCGCTGTCTGAAAAATCTATCGCAAGATTTTCCCCCGCATAGGCAAATTTGTACCCCGCCTCTTCAAACCAATGCCAGGGCTCAGTACCGTCCGGTGAGACGTGCGCGAAATAGCTTTTCTGAGCCATGTCGTTTGCCTTAAGCTGAGCGGCTTTTGTGAGCGCTGGACTGAGTGTGAGGCTGTCCAGGCGATTCTCCACCCGCTCTCGGTTGGCCAGATCTACGAGAGTCGTTGCGACGACGGAAGCATACTGCTGCGAACGGATGATCACCACGTCGAGAGACGATGCCAGGAAAATTGAAATGACCAAGGCTGCAGAGACAAAAACCGTGGTGCCGCCCAAAAGCTCGAACTCTCTTTTGGTTTTCTTGGAAGTTTTGTGATCTTTGCTGTTTTTGACTACCTTTCGCTTACCCATCTATATATTGTCTCACACGCGAGGTGGGCCACAAATGCATAGAAGCGGCCCCCGTAGGGGGCCGCTTCGTGGCGCGTATGTTGCGGCTATTGTGTCGAAGTCGAAGTCGCGGTCGATGTGGCCGTCACCACTACGGTGGAGGTGGCGGTCATATCCGGCGTCGAAGGAGTCGAGGTCGAAGTGATGGCGGGCGTCGAGGACGCTGTCGTCGAGTTTGATGAACCTGCTGCGACCACGAGCGCCGCGATCTTTTCCATCAAGACCTGGAGCTGCGCTTTTAGGCTAGCGATCAATGACGCCCTTGCGTCGTCACTCATCGTCGGGGTCATCGACCCTGTGGATGCGGCTTCGCCATTGAGTACGCCGCGTGTCATAGGACCTGCGCGGCCAACAGCCGGCAAACCGTGTTTCGTCTGATAGGCCTTAACGGCTGCTTCGGTCATGGTACCGAAGTAGCTGGTCGGCGTGTCGATCGTGAGATGACCTTCGGTGATCATGCGCTTCTGGAGTTGGAGAACATCGTCGTCGATCATACCCTTAGCCAAATCCCTGAGAAACTTGAATTTGGTTTCAGCTACCGCGACCGGATTTATGCCGGGAACCACCGTAGTCGCACCGAGTACGGAACCTCCCAGTGCAGGACCCCCAAACGCTCCAAGAATTCCCGAAATTACGCCGCCGCCCGAGCCGCCACCGCCGGAAGGGGTCGGTGGAGGTGGCGGAGGTGGAGGTGGAGGTGGCGGAGTTACCGGCACGTCATTTACTGCAACGGTTATGGTGGCGACGTTGCTATCGAGCGATCCGTCGTTGGCTTTGAACGTAAAAGTGTCCGTGCCTACGAAATCGGCGTTTGGCGTGTACGTGACCTTTCCGTCACCAGCTATTTGAGAAAGCGTGCCGTTGGTCGGGTCCGTGGTGGTCGAGAAACTGAGCGGGTTGCTTTCGGGATCATTCGCCGTAAGCGTAATTTCCAGTGCGGTATTTTTTTCGGTGGAGAGGCTTCCCTGATCGGCAGCCATCGGCGCAGTGTTTACCGGAACCGGCACGAAGGTGACGGCGATGGTGTGATCTGCCGTTACGTCGGTGAAGGTGTAGGCGTTGAGGCTGGTTGTCGCGGTCTCAACACCGTCGACGAGAAGGCTGCCGAGCATGTACTCAGCGCTCGGAGAGAAGGTGAAAGCTTGCGTTGCGCCGTTTATGACCGGCACTGCCCCTGCGGGCGAAATAGTGCCGTTGGGACCCGCAGATGCGGTGATGAGGTGGTTTGCGGCGTCCATCGCTGTGATTCCCTCGCCCATAGTGAGGACGGTCCCGAGCGGTGCGGCCTGCAGATGCGCCGCAATGCCCTCAAGCACTGCCGTGGTGGTGCAGTCTACATCGGGCTGCGTCTGAGCCGGGACAACAGGGACGTCATTTGCGTCTACTACCGGTTCCACGCACTCTGGATTTAGAGAGCCCTGTGTTTCGGTACCGACGCGCACGTTGTGGAACATGAGAATGAGCCACGTTTTGTCAGAGACCGCCTGGTCGATGAGTGCGCTCACGCTTGCGACGGTTGAGTGGTGGTGAATAGGCATGATCTTCAGTGCCAGCCTATCGGTGTTGGTGAAGTTGAAGCCTTGATCAACCGAGCGCGCAGAGGTAAAGCCTGCGGCGGCGACCTGCGCGCGCACGGCAGGATTGTGTTGACCGTACGGATACGCAAAGGTGTCGACGTGCGTGAATCCGGCTCCGGTGAGGTCAGAGCGCGAGCCAAATATTTCTCCTTGCCACAATTCCTCTTGCGTGGTGTACGTATCGCCGTCCGGGTTGGTGACCGGAAGCGTCTGGCCCACGAGGTCGTAGTGACTTCGCGTGTGGGCTCCTATTTCGTAGCCTGCAGCCTGGAGCGCAGTCAACGTTTCGGTTGACATGAAGCCGTTGTTGGCGGTCTCGCCGATGTTGCTGCCGTCTGCGCCTGTTACCACGTAAAGAGTGGCTTTAAGCGCTTGAGCGTCTAAAATCGGCCTGGCGTTGTCTTCAAACGTCTGCCAGCCGTCATCGAAAGTGAGGCTCACATGGCCCTGCGGGAATACCGGAGAAATTGCGGCTTCCATGAAATAGTCGTCCGTGCGCAAGGTGCCGACAGAGTTAAGCGAGAGGTACATCTGGAAAGTGGTTTTGCCCGCCGGGATTAAAACGGTGCTTTCGTATTTCGTCCAGGTGGCGGCTGCCGGCAAGTCGGCAAGCCAGCAGCAGCTGAAGTCGCCGTTATATGCAGCAAACGCGCTGGTTGACGTCGAAGACTTGTACCAGAAGCTTATGGTGTAGAACTGCCCTGCGGTCACGGCAACCGGCGTGTGAACCCATTTGGCGTCCCCTGTCGTATAGGAGGTTATGGTGATGCGGCCGGAACGCTCGCCGGAATGCGCGTCGTTAGACCTAAAAAACTGCGCGTTATGATCGCCAGCGCCGTTGGGTTTGTATGTCGTGGCTGTCCAGTTGTCGGCGTTGTTGTTGGAGCCGGTTTCGAAGCCCGGGTTCAAGATGACATTTGCCGCTGAAACCATAAACGGCAACGAAAAGACGAGTAAAGCGACGCCAGCCCAGAGGGAGAGGCGCGCACGTATAGATGTAAGCATAGCGCTGGGAATTGTTTGTTACTGCATTAATAACCTCATTAATGAAAAACAGGCGGTTCCCAGGCCGCAAAAATTTTTCTACGCACACCGTACTACATTGCGCCACGTTGGCAATATTGACAGTAAACTTTTTTGTAACTACTGTGCACCCCACGTGATCTTTGGGGTCAAAACGCGCAAAAAAAGTGCGTCGTTTTAAGATATTTTGCCTTGAAAGAATCCGAGACGGGCCCGAACACTCCAGCCTTTGGCTGGTTCCCAGAGTTTTGGGCCCATCTCGCATTCTTTGCCCGCGCTCTTGACAGAGCATCAGTATAATCCTGCGGCACGCTTTTTTCTATAGTCGTCTGGGAATAAAGCCGTACAATAGAAGTACCACACTCACGTGCGGTCCATACAGGGGAACCAGCCATGCCGCCGAGGCATCGGCTTTTTGTTTGGAATTTTCATGGCTATACCTTCAACTTCTTCCGTATTTCTCGACACTTCCAAGCGGCGCATGCGGATATTTCGCGGCGCGGTTATCGCTTTTTTCCTTTTGCTTTTGGCGGTCCTTACTACCCTGGCCGCGAGCGTTTTTTTCAACTCGCCGACTCGACCCGCGCTCACCTACAAACAAGCCATCGAGTCGTATCATTTCTACTACTCAACCCTTAACGCAAACAAAGTCGCCATTACCTTCGACGACGGGCCGCGTCCCGGGATTTCGGAAAAGATGATGGACGTTCTCGAGAAAAACAACGCACCCGCGACGTTTTTTTACATCGGCAGCCAAATGGCGCTGTACCCCAGCGTGGTGCAGGAGGCGGCGCGGCGCGGCTTTACTATCGGCAACCACTCTTTCACGCACGCCGAGGCAGTAAACACCTCTGAGTCGCGCCTCGCGCTCGAGCTACATTCCACCGAGTATTTGATTTCGCGCATCACCGGAGAGGCTTCTTTTTATTATCGTCCGCCCTTCCTCAACGGCATCGGCGTAGACCCTTCAATGAACCCGTATCTCCCGGTCCCAAAAGAAATCCTTTGGGTGATGCAAAGCGGGTACAACCCCGTCGGCTCGGATATCGATCCCGAGGACTGGCTCGCGACGTCGGGCGGCGACGTTATCGAGCGCCTAAAGACCGCGCTCACGGAATCCCCCAAGGGCCATATCGTACTCCTCCACGAAGAAGTGCATACGCTGGAGGCACTCGAGGAAATTATCAAGACGCTGCGGGGCGCGGGCTACGAAATTGTGCCGCTCGACGAGCTGCTGATCCCGCCTACCAAGCTCGAGCTGACGCATACGCTTCGCGTGGGCTCAACGGACCGCGAGACCGACGGAGAGGTCTCGCTCCTGCAGTGGTTTTTGTATAAAAATGGCGACCTCGATCCGTATTTGATCACGGGCACTTTTGACCAATCCACGCGGGAAGCGCTGAGCCGGTTTCAGTTCCGTTCCAAACTAGCAACTGGCAATTCAGCCCAGGTTTCTGTTGGCGCAACCGACGAAAAGACGCGCGAGGCGCTCGCGGCTGCGGCTGCGGCGGTTTTGGCTTCACCCATCGAAAGCAAGGGCCTGCCGGGCGCGCTGTATCGGTCGCAGATCGGCGATTTTTTCAAATATGTATACGTGAATTTCTTTACGGGCGCTCATGCGACCTTGGCTTTTATGGTGCGCGTCGCGCTTTTCCTTGTGTTTCTGCGCTGCTTTATAGTGCTGGCATTTCTCACGTACGGGTATTTCACCAGAAAGCCGCGGCAGGATCTTAACACGCTCCGGAGACTAACCCGGCGCCAGGGCGTATCCATCCTCATCCCGGCCTATAACGAACAAGAAAACATTCGCGCTACTATAGAGAGCGTTCTCAGAAGCACGCATGCCCGGCGGGAAATCATCGTCATCGACGACGGTTCCACCGACCGCACGGGAGACATTGTCAGACAGGTCATCGCCGAGCGCACCTCCGAGCCGATACGCCTCATACGGGTCGAAAATGGCGGCAAGGCCCGCGCGCTGAACCACGGCCTAAAGTCCGCGCGCTACGACGTCTGCACCGTGCTTGACGCCGACGCCGTCATCGAGCCCGACGCTATCACCAATTTCCTCATTCACTTTATCGATCCCGAAATAGGCGCCGTGGCCGGGAAAGTCGGCACGACGCATTCGCATTACACGCTCGACCTCTTCCAGGCGCTTGAGTATGCGATCGGGCAAAACATAGACAAGCGCGCGGTTTCCATACTGGGTGCCGTCGGCGTAGTCCCGGGGCCCGCTGGCGCTTGGCGCAAATCGTTCGTGCTCGATCTGGGCGGGTTTTCTTCGGACACGCTGGTGGAAGATCAGGACATGACACTTACGCTGCTGCGCGCCGGCAAAAAAGTCGCGTATGAAGAAAAGGCGCTCGCTTTCACCGAAACGCCGCACACGGTCAAGAATTTCCTAAAACAGCGCTTCCGCTGGGTATACGGCACGATGCAATGTTTCTGGAAACACAAATTCGTCGTTGTGGAGCGGCCATTTTCGAGCATGACGTGGATCGTGATGCCGAACATTTTTATTTTCAACATCCTGCTTCCGCTCTCGTATCCGTTTGCCGACTCGGCGCTGATCGTGGGGCTTTTTATCAGCGATTGGGCGGGGCTCTTGGCGCCGTTTGCGTTCTTTACGATACTGGATGTCGTCTACGCTTCGATAGGCGCGTGGCCGGAAAAAAACCGATGGAAACTGATCTGCATGGTCCCGCTTCAGCGCATCGTGTATCGCCAACTGCTCTACTACTCGGTCATGCGCGGCGTCGTGCGCGCCATAGAAGGAACCGGCAGCGGCTGGAACAAATTCGCCAAGGTTGGAGAAACGCAGCGCTTTTATTTTTCGGCCGCATCTTCGCGCGCTCCTATTACGCATGCAGAGACTGCCATACCGGTCATTGCAACGCCCCGCCAATCCCTTTATGCGCAGAATACGGCAGCGCCGCTGAACAAAACGAAGCATCAGTTGCCCCAAGAAATTCCGGAAGTCGTTACGATGCCTTTCCAGGGGCCCTCCGGCACTTCCAAAAAGTCCACAAAAATCCATTCCGTCTGAGCATTGTCGGTCATGCCAAGGCATTTCCAGAGCGCCGGCGAAACGTCGAGTCCTGCGCGCACGCCGAACGTGTTTGTGGGTGCCGACGAACCGAAAACGTACGCGAAATCATCTTCGCCGTTGGGGCCGACGTCTTGCCATTGCGCATAACACGTCGCCCCGCCATGACGCACCGCTATCCAGCGGTTTTTTAGGAGCGTCTGCGCGTCATTCTCGCCTGCCCCGGACTGACTCGAGCGGTACCAGGGAATTTTTTTGGCGCTTTCTTTTATTTCCCCTGCTTCGTCGTATTCCGCATACGGGAGCGCAAAATAAAAAGGGTTTTCTTTTGGGGTAAAACCGCATGGAAAGTACCCGGAGCGGCAATCCGGCGAGTCGACGCCGCCGAAATGCTCTTGCCAGCGTTCGTCCCAATAACTCTCGACGTTGGTAATGTAATCATTGTCCGCGCCTGCGCCTTCCCCTACCCAAAAAAGTGTCGTCATGGTCTTTTTCCACGGAGTAGTCGGCGCGGCAGCGGGATTAGCGGGCGGCGGCGCAACGTCAGCGACGATTTCTTTAGAAAACGCTGATGATGACGCGGAAATTGGGGTTGTCGAAGAATTCGAGATGCTGTCTTCTGGCGTGCTCACTCGATTTTCATACGAAACGATATACAAAATGCCCGTCGCGAGCGCAAACACGAAAACAAACCACCCGATTCTGGCAAATTTCCTCGAGGCATATGCCGTTACCAACATTATAGCGCATTCTGCGACAATTTTCGTAGACCCTCAACTAGCGCGCCTTTCAATAAAAATGTATAACTTATCACAAGGGGTCTATGTCACATACTGATACGTTTTGGAGATTATTCTGGACTGTAGTCGGTATTGTCACCCTCCTCTATTTTATAGGCGTAGTCTCGCTCGCATATTTTTATAACCCAACCAAAACTGCCGACGCCGCTGCGGTCGGCATTATTTTCGACCCCTCGCGCGATCCTTTCGCAAGCAGTCGGCCCAACGACGCGCGGCCAGAATTCGCAGGCAATGTCTTTTATGACGATGCCCTTCCGCTGGCGTTTGCCGACTGGTCGTGGGGCGTGCAAGTGCGTTGGGGCTCTAACGAAACAGTCTACGAGGGAACGCAGTCTATCAGGGTAAATTTTCTGCAGGACTGGTCCGGCATGCGGGTAGACGCTTCCGGCATTGATCTGCGCGGCTACGAAGGAATTTCTCTGGCCATCAGGCCACAAAGCGGCATCGAGGATTTGTACATCGAGCTTTTTGATGACTTTGGAAAGTCGCTCGGCAAACAATCGCTCAATTGGTACGCTCGCGAAGGAAAACTTGCCGCGAATGCATGGAACGCGGTCAACATCCCGCTGGATAACCTTTTTCCCGAGGATCATGACGAGCGTGCGATAAGCGGCTACGCGATCAGCACAATCAATCCCGGCATCGCCTATATCGATTCCATTCGCCTATCCCGAGATGCGCCGAAACGCCTGCGCTGGTACAAACCTGCGCCTGTCGACACTCCCGTCGCGGAAGAAAAGCCCGCCCCTCCCATTCCGCTTCCATTTACCCTGGGACTTACACCGCAAGCTGCCGCAGGTTGGAAGACAATTTTTGGTCGTTTCGAGTTGACTCCAAACGGCATGCGTATCGGTTCGATCCCAGAGAAAAGCACCGGCTCAATGAGTTATATTCTCGGGGGACAAAATTGGACCAACTACAGCGTGTCTTCCAAAATGTATTGGGGGCAGACGTCGGCATTTTCCATCCTCGTGCGCTACGTCGATGACGGCAATTTTGTTTCCTGCGCATTTTCTCACTACAACGAAACAGTGCAGCTCTACAGCGTCAAAAAAGGTGTTTCCACGCTTCTAGGGACCTCCCCAGGGTTACCAATACGAGCGTATGAGCCGTGGAGAGATGCTGTGGCAGGCGCCTCGGTTCGGGGCAACACCGTTAGCTGCTACGTAGACGGCGAACTTGCGCTTTCGTATGAAGTGCCAGGGATTTCTCCGGCCGGAGGCGTCGGCATAGAAACCTGGACCCGTAACACCTACGACTCGCCGCACACGCTCCAAGAGTTCTCCGTCAAACCCCTATAACCCATATAATTTCAAAATCTTAGATCACTTTTGGAGGTCAGACCTCCAAACACCGAAATTTGGAGGTCTGACCTCCAAATTTCATTCAAAATGTCCCGAAAAAACCTTGCTGGCGCGCAGAGCGAGATGCGCTCGACCAAGGATTACATCGCGGGC
>JAGVDT010000103.1 GCA_020058565.1 Minisyncoccota bacterium
AACTACTAAGGGGTAGAAAATGGATCCAGCAGTAGTGTATGTTCTTTCGCAAGCCATCGAGGTGGCCCAGACTTTCCAAGGGGCACTGTTTTTCTCAGCCATATCGATCTACGCGCTGACCTCGGTGAGCGATCGGATCGAGCGCGCCTATCGATGGCGCAAGAAAATGCGATATCTTGGCAAAGCAGTATGTACTGCCAAGATGTCAAAGTCGCACAAATCCATACGAGGCGAAGGCGAATTTCACTCGGCTCATCGTCTGCCAGGCCAGCGGTTTTCAAACCCAGAGCTTGTGGAGCTCCTGCTCGAGGGAGGTGTACGCACGATGATTCCGGTATCGCGCCGTGTACACAAAAAGATCAAAGTGGGTGCTGAAGTGCCGTGTTGGCTCGCGCGAGTTGCGCGGCGCCGTGCGGTATCTGAGGTTCCGTAAAATTTAGGCCCATCGGCGATTCGCTGATGGGCCTAAACTTATGGATATTTTGTCTCGAATTAGGCGCGCTCTACGTATTCGCCGGTTGTGGTATTTATACGAATCACATCTCCAGCCTCGATAAATAGTGGAGCGTTTATTTCTGCACCGGTTTCAAGGGTCACGACTTTAGAGCCACCCTGGGCGGTGTTGCCGCGGATAGATGGAGGTGCTTCGGTAACCTTAAGGTCAACTTTTATGGGCAACATAGCGGCAAACATATCTCCCTCGAACGATTTTGTTTCTACCTGTGTATTTGGTTTAAGAAAGCGCCCGGCTTCGCCCACGACGTCATCGGTAAGCGAGAAACGCTTGGACTTGTCTTTGAGGTCGTGGAAAACCCATTCACCTTTGCGTTCGTCGTGGAATACGAAAACTGCAGGCTTGGTTTCGATTTCAGCTTCCTCGAGCTTATCTGACTGCTGGAAAGAATATTCGATGACATTGCCTCGGATGATGTGGCGCAGCTTTGTCTGGTTGACCGGACGACGCTGCTGTTTCTGCATGACGTTGTTCCACGTACAGACGTACGGCTCGCCCTCGACTATGACTGCGACTCCCGGCCGCACCTCGTTGTATTGCAACATGAGTGGGTATTTTACTGATTTTCAAGTGTTTGTCCATGCATATTAGGCGAATTAGGCCTCTGGTACGAAGCATGAATGAAGGCTATTTTTGGTTGTGCTAGGTGTGCGAAATAATACAATACTTGGATGAGTACGATAGAAGGAGGCGGTGGCCCAAATGAATCGGGCGAGAACTCTGATCCGGTCGCTGAAGCAATTGCGGCGACCAAGAAGATTGGCGATGAGTTGACCAAAATGGCCGGAGACATTCAGATTCAGAGCGAATCGGAGAAGTCTGATGTAGCTGTGTTTGTCAGGATGTTTACTCGCCTGGGAGAATTGCACAATAAAATTCCCGAGCTTGTGAAAATCCTTACCGAGGCCAGGGATAGGATTTATGAGGAGAAAGAAAATTTAAATCAGGTCTCGGTTAAACGCATTACTGGCAATAGAGTAGCAATAATTGAGCGACGGATCCTCGATTTAGATGAATATGAGACCGATGTACGGGATTTTTGGCAGTTCGCCGCGGCCCGCGCCGTAGACGCGGAAATATTACTGCCGCGTGACAAAGTAAACTACGCACGGGCCATCGCAGGACACGTTGAAGACTCACTTAAATTTTTCAGGACCATTTTTGCGGAGTTCCTGGTGAAATATCCTCCTGGAAAAATATTGGACCCAAATGACAGCGAAATTATCCGCAAATCACTAGCGCACATGATCCCTCAGGCAGAGAAGGGGATGCGACTTTGCAGGGAGGCAATGTTTACTGCGGTTAACGAGGTGGACTTAGATATACATAAGGAAGCTGCATCCCTCCGCGAACGCATCTCAGTGCTTCGTAAGGAACTTGATAATTTGCGAGAAGACGCCATCGAAGAAGGTTTTGTGCCGGAGCACGATCATTAACCAAGGATTTTTAAGAGCGCGTATTTTTCGTTGTTGAAGGTGCTGAAGCCCTTTTTTTCGAAGAAGGAGAGTGCGCCGGTGACCGATAGTACTTCGTAGACGCTTTTTTCTTTTGCTTCCGCGAGGCACGCTTCTACAAGCTCGCTCGCTATGCCTTGACCTTGATGCGCGGGGAGCACGGCAAGGCTGCGAATTTCCGCAAGACGCTTTGAATATACTTCTAGAGCGCAACAGCCGATTACTTGTCCTGAGCCTGTCGAAGGGTCGTCGTCAATGGCAATAAAAAAGTTCTCTGCTTCAGGCAGATGGTCCTGCATCAGTTTGTCAGGGAATTGTGCGATCAATTCCTGTATAGCAGAGAAATCGTCTGCGGTGGCTTTGCGAATTTGCATCGCAAGAGGATAGCACAGACTTAGCCCTCTCCAGAGCAAGCGAATGCTGATTATTCCTCGTCTTCGCTTGAGGTGGGGCCTTTGGCGAGTACGCCACCGCCGTCTTGGAGGTGTTTGCGTATGTCTTTGAGAAGGGAATTTAGCACGGGCTTGTTCTCTTTGAGAAAAGTTCGTGCTGCGTCGTAGCCGCGGCCAAGCTTGTGTTCACCTGCTACGTAGGTTTGACCTTCTTTTTTGACCAGTCCGAGCTTTTCTCCGAGGGCGAGCGCTTCGCCTTCTTTGGAGATGCCTTCGCCGTACATCATGTCGAACTCGCTCTGGCGAAAAGGCGCTGCCACTTTGTTTTTGACTATCTTTACTCGATGCCTACCGCCCATGACCTCGTCACCCTTTTTGATTTGAGCGATGCGGCGGATGTCGATGCGTACCGATGTGTAGAATTTCAATGCCTTCCCGCCCGGAGTGGTCTCGGGATTGCCAAACATGACGCCGATCTGCATACGGATCTGATTGATGAATATCACTACGGTCTTGGTTTTGGATACTATCGCGGTCAGTTTGCGCAAAGCCTGCGACATCAGCCGCGCTTGTTTACCGACATGGCTTTGGCCCATTTCGCCCTCGATTTCGTCTTTGGGCGTGAGTGCTGCGACGGAGTCGATGACGATGACGTCAATTTTGCCCGAGCGCACCAAGGACTCAACGATCTCGAGCGCCTGTTCGCCAGTGTCTGGCTGAGAAACCAGGAGGGAGTTGATGTCTACGCCAAGGCGTTTGGCGTATTCCGGATCGAGGGCATGCTCTGCGTCGATAAATGCGCAGACACCGTCTTTTTTCTGGGCTTCGGCGATGACATGGAGGCTGAGCGTGGTTTTGCCGCTAGACTCGGGACCAAATATTTCTACGATTCGCCCGCGGGGGAGTCCACCGATGCCGAGTGCCCAGTCCACACCGATCGAGCCGGTGGGTATGGCGTTTACGTCGACTTTCGGCGTCTCGCCGAGCTTCATTATTGAATCGTCTCCAAATTTGGTCTTGATGTCTGCAAGCGCGCGGTCGATATCTTTATCGGAGCCCAGCCCAACGGTCTTTGGGGGAGCTTTTACTTTTTTTGTCATTGCCATACCAATATCGTTTACTGAATAAAGTTATGTAAGTAGGCAATTATACATAAATAGCCCTCTGCGCACCTAGTCTAGAGCTCCTCCTGGTGTTGTAGTGCTGCCTCCGGCCGATTTAGGGATGTACATGATACTCACGGAGCGAGAAGCGGCGCGGCCATAGGTGTCTCTGGCCTCAAGCACGATGCGATTTTCGCCGCTCGCCAAGAGAAATGGCTCGCTGAACTCGCCGTTTTCGGTTACAGGGATCTCTTTGCCGTTCATTTTGAGAGCTACGATCCGTTCCGCCCGACCTTCGATTTTCACATAAGGATCACGCACGGTTGTCGTCTCAGTGGAAACATATATCTTTGGGCCGAAGAGGAGACCTTGCGCTTCGTACAGGCCATAAAGAATGATGATGATGAAAAAAATTATCAGGCCTGCACGGGTTAGTTTGGAGTTGCGGTGGGGAAGCATGGAACAATCGTATACCGTATAGAGTATTCCGTATAGCGCTGAAGTCGAATTTATACGCTATACACGATACGCTATTCGCGATACGAATTTTTTACACCTTCTCTTCGTCTGCTGGTGCTGCGGCGAGTTCGTCGGCGTTCCCGGCACCTATGACCGGGCGGGGTTTCGAGCCGTCGGCAGGACCGATCACACCTCGGTCTTCGAGCATGTCTATAAGCTTTGCAGCGCGCGCATAGCCGACACCGAGTTTGCGCTGGAGGTACGAAGTAGAGGCTTTGCCGGCCTCGAGCACGGTTTTCTTTGCCTCAGAGTAGAGTTCATCGCCTTCTTCGTCATCGTCGCCACCCAGGCCAGAAAACACGGGGTCGTTGGCGCGACTCTCTGGAGCATCGAAGTTTATGTTGTCCTGCAATTTGCCCTCGGCGTTTTTCGCCAGGAAAGATGCGACGCGTTTTACTTCTTCCTCTGAAATGTAGGAGGCCTGGAGGCGCTTGGGGTTAGGGGATTCCGAAGACAGGAAAAGCATGTCGCCAGCGCCGAGAAGTTTTTCGGCGCCACCCTGATCCAATATGGTGCGCGAGTCGATTTGCGATGCCACCGCAAGTCCGATGCGCGCAGGGATGTTGGCCTTGATGAGGCCCGTGATGACTTTCACGCTCGGCCGTTGCGTAGAAAGTATGAGATGTATGCCGATAGCGCGGCTCATCTGTGCGAGGCGCACTATAGAGGCTTCGAGCTCGCGCGGGTAGGTGGACATAATATCCGCAAGTTCGTCGATGATGAGCACTATGTAGGGCATTGCGTCCGGCAGGGGTTTGTCGGGGTTATCACCAACTTTTTCTATCGCCGGGGCGACGACGTTTTTGTGGTACGAAGCGATGTCGCGGACCTTTTCCGCCTCGAGGATCGCGTAGCGCCGCTCCATTTCCTTTACCAGCCACTTTAGTGCCTGTATGCATTTTTTGGCGTCGGTGATGACAGGGGTAAGCAGGTGCGGAATGGAATTGTAGAAAGTGAGTTCCACGCGTTTGGGATCCACCATGATGAACCTGAGGCGTTCCGGTCCGCGTCGATAGAGTAGCGAAACGATGATGTCGTGAATAGTCACTGATTTGCCGCTGCCGGTGGCCCCTGCT
>JAGVDT010000058.1 GCA_020058565.1 Minisyncoccota bacterium
ATGGCACGCACGATCGTAGGGATCTTGCGCGGCGGCGCTTCAAGCGAATACGAACATTCGCTAAGAAGCGGTGCCGCGATACTTCAGGCTTTGCCTGAGGACCGATACGATACCCGCGATATTTTTGTAGATCGTCAGGGGTACTGGCATTCACGCGGCATGCCCGCGGACCCCGCACGCGCATTTTCGCAGGTTGATGTAGTTTTCAATGCGCTGCACGGTGGAGCAGGAGAGGATGGCACGATACAAAGAATTCTCGATCGCGCGGGGATTCCCTATGCCGGTTCGCGAGTGATCGCATCAAACGCGTCTTTCAACAAAATTCTCGCGCGCGAACTACTGCGACGCTCTGGCGTGCGAATACCACGCGGCATCAGCTTTGGCCTACGCGATGGCACCACCGGCGAAATGGCGGCGCAGGCGTTTACTTTGATGCCGCCGCCGTATGTGGTGAAGCCGCCCATGGAAGGTTCCTCGACGGGCATAGTGATTGCTGAGACCATCATCGAACTTCCCGATGCGCTTGGAGATGTATTGGATGCGTATGGAAAAGCGCTCGTAGAAGAATTTGTTCTTGGTGAAGAGGTAAGTGCGGGAGTCATAGAAAACTTTCGCAGCGAACCCCTGTATGTGCTGCCGCCGGCGCACATCGTGCTGCCGGACAGCGCACGGTATCTGCACCGAGATGTGCTGAGCGAAGCTTCGCATCGATACGTGGTGCCCAGCAATTTTTCGCACGAACAAAAAAGGCAAATCGCAGACATGGCGCGCGCTGCGCACCGTGCGCTCGGCATGACGCACTATTCGAATATAGACATGAAGCTGACGCGCCAGGGACCGGTCGTGCTCGAGACAAACGCCTCACCACATCTGCATGAGAAGTCGCCATTTCACCACATGCTTCACTCCGTGGGCTCATCCATACGCGATTTTGCCGAACACACAATCGCGCTTGCACAGCAACGTTAAAAAAACTTACCCTGTCAGCAAAAGCGGACGGGGTTAGAGGCTACGACGACGCGACAAATTATGAGTCGTCAGTACTTTGCTTGGCTGCCTAAGTTCAGGACGAGTAAGCTCGTGAACTATAAATGTGGCTTAAATTATAGAATATATAGGCTATTGACAAATCTTCCACATAGTGTATCATGCCTTTCAGAAATAACGAGGCGGTTATCGATTCCGGGTCCATACCGGAGTTGGATCGTCCATCGTGCAGGTAAGCCTTCGGGTGAAACTGTGCGTAAACCCAGTGTCCAAAGATGCGTGGAAAATGTTGTGCACCACGCTGAGGATCACCTGCCAAAGCGCAGGACTGGAAATACTTGGCAAGTCTCCGAGCCGTCCAAAGGCAAAGAGGTTTGACCCAGGCGTTCGCTAATAAGCGGACGGGTTTGTGGATAGAGCGAGAGCCGTCGCCCTATTACACACCTATTATATTCAAACAACCACAGCCGCCTTAACAGGCGGCTGTGCTCGTTTATTACTCTATAGAGAGTAAGAAATATTTGTGGACCAGTGGGGGATCGAACCCCAGACCTCCTCATTGCAAATGAGGCATTCTACCACTGAACTACTGGCCCTTAAAACTTTTGCCTCGCAAAAGTTCGGGCGAACCCTGCCCGAGGGCAAGGTTATAGCCTTGCCGCCTAACAATACAATTATTTTAGTCATTTTTCAACGCTCAGTATTTTCGTACCCGTAGATCCCTAAAATGTCGCATAGAAGTGACAGCTGTCACATCTATGCGACATTTGTACGCACAATAGTGCGCATAACATGGCTCTTGGATGACCTATCAGGTTAGTGATACTGTGCCCGCATGAAGGGCTTCAGGCCGGTTTATGGTGTGTACTTGATGATTCTGACCGCGTCGTTTGGACTTGTCTGGATGCTCCCAGCAGATGACATTTTTAGAAGTATCGCTTCATTTCCCGGTAGCGCTGCTCTTTTTGGTATTTTGTACCAGGTATGGAGAGACCAGCGGGCGCATGAGAGGCAGCTAGAGCTTCAAGATAGGCAACAGGATTTTGCATTAGGCACCGCCTCTCACATGGCAACAGTCGCATACAACAAGCATGTGGAGTTTTGTGAGGAATATTTACAGGAGGTTCTCACCGTGTTTGAAACGTTAAACGCTCACGGCGCCACTAGGGAGGCGGCAGAACTTGGTGGCTCGTTAGTTAGATTGAGATTGCGACATGCTGCGTGGTTGACCAGTGAGATAGAAGAAAATCTGAAACCATTCGAAACGGCTCTAATTTCAATGGGCGCGAAAAATTATGCACTAGAAGATCAGCTCGTCGGAGAACACAGAACAAAAATTGTTGATGAGATATACGAGTATTTTAGATTGCTTATGGGTGTTGGTGACCCGGACGCGTCGACTGTTCGCATAGCGCGTGAAGATGTTATAGAAGAATTGCGAACGATATTGGGAATAAACGCGCTGACGACGCTCAGGCACGAAACTGTCGGACTGGCGATAAAAAGACTTCGGCAAAATTAAGCACTTGGACGATAAGGGGATCAGTGACAAAGTTGCAATTGTTACCAAGCCATCTAAAGAGCGTATTTATAGATATGCGCTCTCCGACAGCTACCTTCGAACCCTTCAGGATGGCGGATTTCACCCCGTTAGCCGAAAATGGTAGGCTTAATCCCTATATGCTTGAAGGCCGCAACAGGCCCTCGGCGAAAGCCGTGGCTCTCGAAAAGGAATTTCTGGTGGCGTTTGATGAGCATTCAGACGCACTCTTTCGGCACTGCCTTATCCGCGTGCGAGATCGCGAGCAGGCTAAGGACGTCGTGGCAGAGACCTTCACCAGGACCTGGGACTATTTGGCACAGGGTAAAAAAGTAGAGCATCTTCGCGCTTTTCTCTACAGAGTTGCCAACAACCTCATAGTCGACCAATCTCGCCGCAAACGTTCGAGTTCGCTCGACACGATGATCGACGAGGACGGTTTTGAGGTGCTGGATGAGTCAGTGCAGAACCCTGCCGACATTCCGGATGCTCGCGCCGCTCTGCTGCTCCTCAAAAAGCTGGACACTCTCTATCGGCAGGTGATCACCATGCGCTTTATGGACGGACTTTCACCTAAGGAAATCGCACAGGTACTCGAGGTATCGGAAAACGTCGTTTCCGTTCGGCTTCATAGGGCAATGGAACGTCTCCGGGAGATGGCACACAAAGAGCCCCCAGGCACTTGATACAATAGCTAAAAGGGTGTACAATGCCTTTAATGTAAGTGTTCCAAGTGCGGCGTCTATCTGATAGATTGGCAAGGCAGGGGACGGTTGGTTTACATTGTTAAAAAAACAATTTGGAACACAATGGCAAAGAAACTCTATGTCGGTGGGTTGCCTTACGCAACTACTGACGTTGAATTGAAAGACGCATTCGCGCAAGCGGGCAGCGTCGCTTCTGCTACTGTCATCATGGACCGCATGACGGGCCGCTCGAAAGGGTTTGGTTTCGTCGAGATGTCTACCGACGAGGAGGCACAGGCGGCTATGGAGATGTGGAACGGAAAGGAATTCGGCGGCCGTACTCTTACGGTCAATGAAGCTCGTCCGATGGAAGAGCGCCCACGTGGTGGAGGCGGCGGTGGATACCGCGGCGGAAACGATCGTGGTGGCTACGGCGGCGGCGGTCGTGGAAACGGCGGCGGCGGCGGACGGTGGTAAGGGAGGAAATCGCGTAGCGATTACCGAACACTTATGCACGAGCCTTAGTCTCGGGCACAGGGAGTCAGCTAGCGATTTCCGAACTCTTATGCACGAGCCTTTAGGCTCGGGCAAGCAGAAAACACTCCCGAAAGGGAGTGTTTTCGCGTCGCATTCCACGTCCGCCATGCCACGAGAGCGCTTGCGGGCACAGCGTGGCGCCCCCTTCTCATTTCGTGTAATCTTTTAGTCACGCCTGCGTCCTACCAGTAACGGCTGTGTTAGCCGCGTGCGAGGCGCAATCTGATAGCGACCGATATCGGCTACAATGGTATGGCATGTCTAGATTGCGCATAGGCGAGATATGATGAACGACATAGAAAACAAATTCAGAGCGCTTAAGGGTGTGACGCTTTCTGAGCGCGAAAAATCAAACATGCGCAGCTCACTCATGCGCTACATGCATGCCAATCCGGCTGCCGCAGCGCAGGGCTCGTATTTTTCTGGTGTGGGCACCCGGCTCGCGGGCGCTTTCGGCGCACGCATTTTTACCGGGAACCCGGCGTTTGCAGCCTGCGTCTTGGTTTTGATGATCGGGTTCGGCACGTCCTATGCAGCAGAAAGCGCACTGCCGGGGCATCCGCTCTATGCTATCAAAACTCGCATCAACGAACCCATTCAAGGCGCTTTTGCGGTGAGTCCGGTCGCACAAACGCAGTGGAACGCGGAACTCGCCTTCAGGAGGCTTTTGGAGGCGGAGGAGCTTGCAGCGACGGACAAGCTCAGCGTGGTCGCGTCGGCAGACATCGAAGAGGGGCTCGAATTGGCTCTGTCTCGTTTTGATACGAGCGTTACGCTGCTCGAGGCAGCCGACGATATCGAGGCGACGAACGCACAGTCCGATCTGGAGGCGACCCTCAATGCCCATGAAGTTGTACTCACCGCCTTGCCTACCCAAAAAAACAGCGAGACCGCGAGAATAGCGGCATTGGTTCAGGATCACGCCGCCAAAATAAATAAAAAGCGCGTGCACACGGAAGCGCTTTTGACCGCAACCGACACGCCACAAGTCAAAGAAGCGGCGCTCAAGCGCAAAAAATCCGCGCAAGACGCTGTCGGCTCAGTCCAACAGCTGGGAGGCAAAAATTCGGACAGGACAACAGCTTCCTCCACAAGAAAGATCGCTTCTGAAGCAAACAACGATATAAAAGCCGGCGATGACGAAGCGCAAGAAGGGCGCTGGGGCAAAGCATTTGGCGCTTTTCAGGACGCGGTCAGAAAAGCCAAGGAGACTAAGAGCAGCGTGGAAGCGCGCGACTGGCTCAAGAGCCGATTCGGCATAGTGCTCGAGGGAGTGGCGACGACGAGCGCTACTTCGACGTTTAAAAACAAAGTCATCGAAGAAGTAAAGGAAGACGACTAGCGTGCTATCCACACCGCGCCCGGATTTTTTCCCGCTGAGCAAGGCATACTGTCTGCATGCCTGCCCTGGGAACGAGTGCGGTGAGCGCACTGTCTGCGCATAGGTTTTTGATGCGTGCAGCGCTTGCCGCTACAGCAAGCTTTGCGTGGATTTTTGTGTTGCAGTACTTTTACGCGCTGTACGGAACGCTTATCGAAGCATTTCTTCGAACGATTCTTCTGTACGTGCTCTCGCAAACGGTAAGCGTGCTTCTTACGCCGTACTCTGCGATGCAGTTGGTTCACGGCGTGCGCAGCAGAATCGTTGCGGGAGCATTCGTATGCTTCCTGGCGCTCGTAACTCTGGCTGCGACCCTGATGGGCCTTGGCGCGGGCATAGTCGGACTACTGGCTTTTGCCATTTTCTTCGGCGCATACCGCGCCATCTACTGGACTCCCTATGTGTTGGAAAAAGGGACAAGCCTCGAGCGCTCCGGAGTGACGCAAGAGCTTTTTATAGCGCTGATGCCGGCTATAGCCGGGCTAACGCTTGTCGACGGGCAATGGGGAGCGACGGCGCTGCTTTTCGCAGGAGCCACGATCATCTTTGCGTCACTGGGCCCTTTGGCCAGCGTTCCGGAAATGCACGAACGTTTCGTGTGGGGATACCGGCAAACCTTCTCCGAGTTGTTCGAGTCCAAATACAACGCGCTCGTCGAGCCTGCTTTTCTGCAGGGACTCCAGGGGACGGCTTTGTATCTGCTCTGGCCCATGGCCATATTCGTCATCGTGGGACTCTCGTACACTTCGCTTGGGCTTGTGCTGACCGCGACCCTTCTCATAGCGGCGCTTCTGCGCCCGTACGGCTCTAAATACCTTGAGCGCAAGGTATATCTGCATGCAATGTTAGCCGCCACAAGCTGGTTTCTTCGATTAATCGTAGCGACGCCTCTGGGCGTGGTGTTGGTCGACGGGTATTCTTCCGGAGCCAAACGCCCGGGGGAATATCTGACGCTGGAGCAGGCAGCCGACAACGGCACCTATATCGACGAGTATACGGTACTGAAAGAAATTTCGATGATCCTGGGAAGGCTTTTCATGTGCGGCGTCGCCGGCGTCTCCATTGTTGCCTTTGGTCTGCCGGTAGGCTTAGCGGTAGCGTTTGCGCTTGCTGCGGCGGCAGCCGCCATTCAGATAATCCACGCACATCGCACCAGAGAGTCCCTAGCTTAAAAGTTTCTGCAGCACTTCGCGGACGTCAGCGCCGTCGGCTGTGCCGGCGAATTCTTTCATGATAGCGCCGGTAAGTCTGCCTATGCCGCTTGCATCAGAGATGCCGAGGTCTTTTATTTTGATCGCGGCGACTTTCTCGATGTCTTCTTTGGATGGACCTTTGGGGAGATACTCCTCGAGGATTTTAAGTTCGGCGGTTTCTTTGTCGACGAGATCCTGCCTGCCGCCTTGGGAGAATTGTTCGATAGAGTCCTTGCGCTGCTTTGCCAGGCGCTTGAGTACCCCCACAAGCATTACGTCCGGGACAGAATCTGTCGGCTTCATGCTTTTTGAGACGAGCTCGTTGGTGCATGCTGCAATGGCGCCGCGCAGTGTTTGCGTGCGCACGGAATCCTTTGCCTTCATGGCGGCCTTCATGTCCTCACGTATCTCGTCGATCAACATACCGTCATGGTAGCACAAAGTCGGCAGAAACGGAGACTCGGGACCTCGCCGAGGGGACGACACTGAAGCATTCCGATCCTCGCGTACTCTCCCTCGTCCGGCGTAGCTGTCGGTTAGACGCTCTCAATGTCGAAAATGATATACTCCTCGAATGGAATGGCTCATCGTCGCGCTCTTGCTCGCCAATTTCGCACTCATCGGGTATTTTGTATTTTTTCGCAAGCCGCCGCAACTGAAAGAAGATACGCAGAGTCTGATACTACTCCAAAGCGCTATGCAGGATTTATCGCGGGCGATGGACTCGCGCATGCACGAAAGCAACAAACAAATCCAGGAAACTATGCGCGGCCAGCACGGCGAGAGCGCGAGGCTGATACGCGAAATAACGCAAGAAATCACTTCGGTCAAAGAAATTGGCCGTCAAACGCAGTCTTTCGCGGAGCAGCTGCAAAATCTGCAGGACATCCTTAAGAATCCAAAACAGCGCGGCATCCTGGGCGAGTACTATTTGGAAACCGTGCTCAAAAACGTGATGTCTCCGCAGGACTATCGCATTCAATACGAATTCAAAAACGGGGAAATAGTCGATGCGGTGGTGATAGTGGATAAAAAAATGGTGCCCGTAGATTCGAAATTCTCACTAGACAACTACAACCGCTTTGTTAGCGCGCAACAGGGGACGCCGGAACGCGCAGCTTTTGAAAAAGTGTTTGTAAACGACCTCAAGCTGCGTATTCAGGAAACGTCCAAATACATTCGTCCGGAGGAGGGGACTATGAACTTTGCGTTTATGTTTATACCAAGCGAGGGTATCTATTACGACCTTCTGACCAATCAAGTAGGTGGCGCAGAAGACGAAAACCTTATCCAGCGCGCCGCTTCTAAATACAAAGTAATCATTGTATCGCCGACTTCTTTTCTCGCATACTTACAGACGGTTCTCCAGGGGCTTAAGGCGCTGGAGATAGAAAAGCACGCGGCAGAAATACAAAAAAGAGTAGGCGAACTAGTCAAACATATCGATAAACACGAAGAGTACTATCAAAAAATGGGCGCTGCTCTTACGACGACGGTTTCGCATTTCAACAACGGGTACAAGGAGCTTGGAAAAATAGACAAAGATATCTTGCGCATAGCCGGCGGCAACGCCGGGGTGGAACCGGCTACGCTAGAAAAACCGAATCTGGATGTCTAAACACATGAGATACTAGTGCTATACTGCTGTCTCGCTACAGAGGGGGTTACACAAATGAGGGAACATTTCCGAAACGGTCTGGGGTTAGTTCTGCTAGCAATGATCGGCGGAGTAATTCTGGCCTCACTCATTTTGGGACCATAAGTGCCCAAAGCGAAAAAGAGACTGCCCGAGGGCAGTCTCTAGTTTTGTGCCTCTGGACAATCTGATAGATAATGGTATAATGAGGGTTAAGTGCAAGCGTTTTACGGAGGTGCGGCATGAATCGGGCTCTGAGTGACGCAATCGTGCGAGTTGTCTTCACCCTAGTAGTGGGAGGCATGCTCGCGGTCCTGGTACGAGTAACCCCGTAGCGCGTAAGGGCTGCCCTTTGGCGGCCCTTTGCTTTTTCATAAATGTAGCGTATAATCCTCGAACTTTATGGCCAAAATCGCAGTTATAGAAACAGGTGGCAAACAGTACCTCGTTACCGAGGGTACTGTGCTTACTGTTGAAAAACTCGACGCCGAAAAGGGATCCAAGGTAGCGTTCGAAAAAGTTCTGTTGGTAGACGACGGTGCCAAAACTCAAGTAGGAAGCCCGACCGTCAAGGGCGCGAAAGTTTCAGCAGAAGTCGTCGCTGACGGTCGTGACAAAAAAATCACGGTCATCCACTACCGCGCTAAGTCCCGCTATTTCAAAAAGCGCGGCCACCGCCAGCATTTTTCAAAAGTAAAAATTACTGCTCTCCCCTAAGGAGATCGGTTTCATGTAGTCTCGACGCTATTTGCAGGAGTGCACTAAGGCGGCGCTCGATGGATTCGATTCTTTCGTTCAAAAGCTTCATCCGCATAGCGGCCACTTCGTCCCAGCCACCCGCGGCTCGAAGCTCGAGTAGCTGCTGAGTGACTTTCGTCCCCTCCCTAATATCCCTCGCGACGCTTGCTGCACGTTCCCGAATCAGCGGTGCGCTACGATCGAACTCATCAAGCGAAATTTGCGCCGCTTCTAGACGCTGTGTAAGCGAAGTTAGTAGCGGCTCGAGCGTGCTCTCGTCGGGAGTTACGGCCCGTGCTTCGTCGGGAAACGACGGATACTGCCATCGCTTCGGGAGCGTGACGGAGTTTGCAATCCGGTAGTTCACGGGAACCGTCGGCGTTCCCGCGTCTTTTACACGAAGGGTTATACGGCGGATAGGCGGTTTTCTGGCCGCGGCCATTGCAGACAATGAAGTGGGGAGCTTGTTTTTCATGTCCTCAATTTCGGCATTGACGAGATCACGCAGCGTCTCGAAACGTTTTAGGTTTTCGGGTGTGCGCAGAGAACCCCTCAGGTAGTCGAAGCTAATCGTCAACTCATGCAGCCCTTCTTTGGTTTGCGGATCGCGAAAAGAGGCCTGAATGAGTTCCACATAGGGTACGTTTGAATGCATGTCTGGCGTGCAGAGAGCGTTTAGAATACGCTCAAAATCAGGATTCTGTAGCCGGGCACTCATTCTTAGCGGCGCTTCAGCGCGCAGCTCCTTTGTGTATAAGCGCGGTGCGGATATCTCCCAAATCAGCCTATCCAAGAGCCGCACCCTTTTTTTTGCCGCATTAATATGCACCGCTGCGTTCTGCGGGTCGAGCCGCGCCGGGTACGCATAGAGCTCGGCTAAGACTGCATGTACGTCAACACTTGGGTTGCGTGCGGATCTCTGAAAAAGTGTCTTAAAAGAACTGCGTGTAATAGCAATACCAAAGAATAACTGCATTGCATGAGCAACATCCGAGGGGCTTTGTGAAGCTTCGTACACCGCAGCCGCCAGCTCCGGAGCTCCCGGAGTATCGCGCCACTTTGTCTTCATCTTTCTACGTGCGGCTTTTTCAGCGGCGATTTGCGGCCAAAGCTCATCTACGCGCCGTGCTCCTGCGTCGAGCTCTTCTTGGGTAAGCTGAAGTTCTTCCGCCAGGAGCGTTGCAGCCGCCTGTCTTCCTCCTGCGCGATATGTCATGGACGCCATGACTGATTCACCGATGTTTGCGCTGAAATGCTTGTTCAATATCCGCATAGCGTCTTCGGTGGTACGCTCGCTTGGATCGGGATGGCGCAAGAGAGCAATCGTCATCGCGGCCCCAAGTCTATGAAACCGCAGAAGTTCGGGGTGTTTCGTGCGTACGTACTCGAACACTTTCTTGCGCGCAGCGTCCAACTCGCTTTCGTCCAGCTCCTGTGTTTCAAGGGCATCACGGTATGCGCGTCTGCCCCCGGCTTCTCGTATATGCGCCTCCACCATGGTGTTGATAACTCGTACATCTCCCGTTGAAAGAAGGGCCGCGATGTCGGAATTTTCACAGTATTGGCGCAGGCACTCCAATATAAGCGCACAGTTTCGAGGCTCCTTTTCGAGCTCTTGCATGACGCGCAGCGTAGGCCCTGAGCGGGTCTCCTCCGGCGCATGCAGCGGTTTGATGAAATGGGACTCTCGCATATCACTTACGGTTATCGAGGGCGCTTCTCAGTGTTTCCGGGTCGGCATACTCCAGCTCGCTTCCGGTTGAGAGTCCGCGGCCGAGGGTAGTGATTCTCGGCCCGATGCCGGAGAGCTCGTCGCGCACTATCGATGTCGTGGCATCGCCTTCGGGGTTCGCGGGGAAGGCAATAACGATTTCTTGTAACCCCGGCTGCTTTGCGCGGGACTTAAGTTCGCGCAGCCGCAGGCCTTTGGTCTTCTCGCTGGCGAGATGAATCAAGCCGCCGAGCACGAAGTACATGCCATGGTACGTGTGCGAACGCTCGAGCGCCAAAAGGTCGGCGTCGCTCGAGAGCACTGCAAGCAAGCTTTGATCGCGTCCCGCGTCAGAGCAAAAATTGCAGGTGGCGTTGTCGCTCGCGTGGTAGCGCATGCACTGAGGACACTGATGAATGGTCGAAGAAAGCGCACGCACGCCGTCAGCGAGCTCTCGGCGAAGGGTAGGGGATGAACGCAACAGATACTGCACGAAGCGCTGTGCCTGGCGCGGACCGATGCCCGGGAAGCGTTCAAACAAAAGTGAGAGTCGCTCAATGGGATCCATTGCGGAAAAGTATACCGTATACAGTATTGCGTATACCGCGGGCCCGCAGAATACCGAATACACGATACCGTATACATGTTTTCAAAATGGTTCCGCTCCTCCCGTCTCCACCGTGGTCTCTTCAGCAAAATCACCGAAGCTGCTTTTGTCGATAGAACGAAATGTAGTCTTTTCTTCATCGAAAAGCAGGTCAACTTTGCCGATAGGGCCGTTGCGGTGTTTTTCGATAAGTATTTCGGTGACGCCGTTTTTGTCGTTGCCCGTGCGTTCGCCCATCATGTCTTCCCGATGAATAAACATCACCACGTCTGCATCCTGCTCGATCGAGCCCGAATCGCGCAGGTCAGAGAGGCGCGGTTTGCCGCGTCGCTGTTCGACGGCGCGGCTCAACTGCGAAAGCGCCAACACAGGGACCTGCAATTCACGAGCCATACCTTTAAGCGATCTCGAAATCTCAGTTACCTGCTGGACCATGGAAACATTGGCTCCGCTGTGCATCGGCGTGATCAGCTGCAGATAGTCCACGATTATGAGTTTGAGATCTTTTTCGGCTTTAAGGCGTCGAGCGACTGAGCGCATGGAAAGCACGGTTGCGCCGGGTTTGTCGTCTATGTAGATAGGAGCCTCGGATAAATCTTCGATGCCTTTTTGCAGTCGGCCGTACTCGTCGTCCTTGCCAAGTTTGCCGGTACGAAGCTTCCAAGAATTCACGCCGGCCTGCGCGGCGAGCATACGGTCGACGAGCTGATCTGAAGACATTTCGAGAGAAAAAACGCCCACGGCATTTTTGTGGATGGTCGCGGTGAGTCGCGCGATGTCCAAAGCAAGAGCGGTCTTACCCATGCTCGGTCGTGCGGCAAGTATTACCAAGTCGCTTCTTTGAAAGCCCGCAAGCAAACTGTCGAGGGAGGGAAAACCGGTCGACACGCCTCGCAGCGTGCCGGAATGCTTCTGAAGGCTCTCAAGGCGGTCCCAGGCATTGGCGAGCCCTTCTTTGATGGATGAAAAAGACCGCAGGCTCGGCGCTTGCGTAACCGCAAAGACAGCCGCCTGGGCTTCATCGAGTACCTCCTCGATGTGGCGATCCTCCGCGAAACCAAGTTCGCCGATTTTTGCAGCTGCGTCGATGAGGTTACGCAGAATGCATTTGCTCTGAACCATCTGCGCGTAGTGCCGCGCGGAGCCGGGGGAGGCGGCGCTCGCGACAAGCTCGTTGAGGAAAGCGGCGCCCCCGATTTCTTTCAGCTGCTGCCGTTCTTTAAGTTTCGCAGAAACGGTAACGACGTCTATGGGCTCGGAGCGCGCATGGAGCGAAAGCATCGCGTCATAAATAATTCGATGCACACCGCTGTACATAGAATCAACCGAAAGTATATCGGCAACCTCGTGAATAGCTCC
This sequence comes from Minisyncoccota bacterium, assembly GCA_020058565.1. GTDB lineage: Bacteria > Patescibacteriota > Minisyncoccia > Phycocordibacterales > UBA2100 > UBA10103. Next base: position 12,376 of record JAGVDT010000058.1, read on the forward strand.
CGGCGCGAGCATCAGTGCGCCCAAAACAGCTCTCTCAATGTCCAAATCCTGCGGCGGAACCCTGCCCGTAACTTTTGCCATACGCGGATACTACCACAGCAGTTTTTTTGCGAACTTAACGATCGGACTTGCATCTGTTCAAAGACTGTGGAAAATGCGTGGTTAGTGGAGGGAAATAGAGGGTTTTGTGAGACGTACTTGACGTAGCCGCACAATTTTGTTAAAACGTAAACCACACAGACAGAGATAGTCAATGCCACACTGTTTTAAAGAACCATGCTTTCATTTCAGCCCAAATCAATAAGCAAAGAGCTCCTCTCGGAGCTCCCCGACCGCTCGCGCAAAGTGCTCGTAGACCGCTTCGGACTCTCCGGCAAGGGGGAGGAGCGAACCCTGGACGCCATAGGCAAGGAATACAACATCACCCGCGAGCGCGTCCGCCAGATTGAAAACCACGGCATTATTGTGGTGCGCGAATCAGACACCTACGACTCCTACGCCTCTCACTTCGAAGACCTCAAAAAGGCCGTCGACGCGCTTGGCGCTGTGGTTGCCGAGCATGTCCTCTTAGACCAGGTGGCTAAAAACCCCGTGGACAAAAACCATCTTGTCTTCCTGCTCACGGTCGGACACGCTTTTGAAAATCGCCGCGAGGACAATGTCTTCCGCGCGCGCTGGTTTTCGGACCGCGAGCTTGCCGACTCCATAGAGCGCGCCCTCACTGCAATGTACGAATTGATCGAGCCGAACCGCCTCACACCGGAAGAAGAGTTCATACAGCTTTTCAACAAAGAGCTTCGTGCGCTCAATGTAAAGGGTCGCTCAGAAGAAGTACTCAAGAGCTACCTCGCAATGTCCAAGCGCCTCGGCAAAAACCCCTTGGGCGAATGGGGCCGCATCGAAAGCCCGCATGTCCGCATCAAAAACACCCGCGATTTTGCCTACCTCACGCTGAAACGCCACGGCTCCCCGATGCACTTCATCGAAGTGGCGCGCGGAATAGAGAATCTTTTTAAACGCAAAACACATCCTGCGACGACCCATAACGAGCTCATCAAAGAAGGACGCTTTGTGCTCGTGGGCCGAGGACTCTACGCGCTCAAAGAATGG
>JAGVDT010000079.1 GCA_020058565.1 Minisyncoccota bacterium
ATCGGTGATTCTTATATAGCCAAGACACAAGAAACAAACAATGACCAAAATTCAAATATCAAACCGCAAACAAAACATCCATTTGGATATTTAGTGCTTGAAATTTGTTTGGTTATTGTTTCTTGGTTATTGGAGCTTGAACGGCTCCTTACTTCTTCGACTTCGATTTAGCCGTTCTGGCTTTAAACTTCTCAACGCGGCCAGCGGTGTCTATGACTTTGGACTGTCCAGTATAGAAAGGATGCGACGCAGAAGAAATTTCCACCTGGAAAAGCGGGTATTCTTTACCATCGTCATATTTGTCAGATTTATCGGTATGAATCGTAGAAAACACCAAAAAGCGCTTGCCAGCGGTGACGTCCTCGAAAATGACGAGGCGGTTGTTCTCCGGGTGTATGTCTTTTTTCATGTCGGCGTACTATACAAAAGAATTGGCCGCCCTGCAAGGGGGCGGCCAATTACAATTTAGGAGCAAGTAAGCTAGATATATGGCCTATGTCTTCAGCTCATAGGCCAACAGCATCTCGATGTCACCCCTATAAAGTGTGCCGCCGCCATATTGGTTAGAGCAGGTCAGATAGCGTCCAAATTTATGTCCACACATCTCAAACCGATGGTGCAATTGCCAATCTTTATTTTTCTGCTTCCCAGGCGTCGTCAAATAATCCATAACTACATCAAGTGATTCATTTGTCGGTTGATCATTGTATTCCAGAAATAGCATTAATGCTGCTTCAGCTGGACATTTGACAATTCCGTAGGACGCAAATCGTTCAAGCAATTCGTCTTGATTCGCATCCACCTCATACCCAAGTTCAGTGATATTTGTTTTAACGAGACGGACTATGGAGCGTTGTTTGGAAAATTTGACGCACCTAACAACATCGTGTGTATCAGCACAGGTGCTGTTGCCACCCATTATACGGAGCTTCCTGCGCAGCGACTCTTTGATATATTCTTCCGCGTTTTGAATTAGGCCTATTTCAACTTGTCGCCACACCTGAAACGCACGTGGTGGCCTAATTGGAATTGACCTGTATTCAGCATCGAGAGAAGTACTGGATGTGGTGTTACCTCGCGCCATCGAAGACTCCCATTTCTATTGACCGAGAAAAGCGTACCCTGGTTTTTAAATGTCAGCAATGCGGACTGGATGGTTTCCTTGAGATCGTTACCCGCCGAGGACCGCGATTTGAGACTGGAATTTGGCGGCCAATTCCATCACGTCGTCTCCGTAGAAAGCGTAAGCGGGTTTGGTGGCGTTTTTCCAACCAGCCAGATAGCGAAGCGCGGCGAGGCGCTCTGCCGCCGGCGTCTGCGCATCCGCGCCGTTGTCCATCATAAGTACCGCTGCAGCAAATACCGCGGTGCGTGGGTCCCATGGGTTTGGCGGGTTATTGCCGGTCATATTGGCAATGCGGTCTTCGTACAGTACCCAGGTCGAAGGAATGAACTGCGCTGGCCCCATAGCGCCACCCCATCCGTACCACGGCTTTTTCGATACCGGCTGCGTGTCGGGGTTGAGCCCAAGCTTTTCAGTGATCTGAGCAAATACCGGCTGGTCGCGCGTCGGATGCATGTCGGTCTTCCAGTTGCCGGACCCGACGTTTTGACCGAGATTGGACTCTTCGGCCAAGATTCCGAGAATGATCGCGGGCCGCACGCCGGTGCGAGCGCCAGCTTCTTTGGCATACGCATACATGTCACCGAATGTTACGGATTTAGTGTCTCGTAGATCAAAGAGTGCCGCCTCTATCTGCGCGGCGGTTTGTTTCTGCGTGGCAATCAATTTCTGATATACACTCTCCTGGCCTTTGGCGGCAGAGACTAAATTTTTCTTCTCCTGCTCGTTTTTCTTCAGCTGCCCTTGCTGCAATTTTTGTATCTGTAACAAATCCTGCTCTTCCTGCTGCTGCTCTTCCAGCGCTACTTTGCGCGCGCTCAGGTCGTCGCGGGCCGCCGCCATCTGAGTAAACGAGACTCCGAGTGCGCGCTGGATGGTTTGGAAATCGTCTATTTCTTGTATCAGGTCGCTCAGCGTCCCCGCAAGCGCTATTTGTGCGAGCGACATATCGTCGATCACACGCGTCTCGCGGAGCATTTGTGCGATAGATTCCTGACCTGAAGCGACTTTGTGATCGAGTACGTTGATGCCAAGCTCTTTTTCACGGATGCCGCCTTTAAGTTGGAGTATCGTGAGGTCCCGCGCGCGAATGGCGAGCTGCGCGTCTTTTATCTTGGCATCGAGTATCGCCACGTCGCGCTCAAGAGAAGTGCGCTGTGTCTGCAGCTCTGAAAGGCCGTTTTGGTTTTGTTTGATCTGCGCATTTATCTGGTCGAGCTGCGCCTGGAGCGCGGCTTTTTGTTCGGGAGTATTTTCGGCAAAAACGAAAGCAGGCAGCATTAAAAACGCAGCCATAGTGATGATCAATTTTGAGCGCATCAAATGATTATACCTGGAACGGAATATTGAAGATAGAAGGTGGCACATAGCAAAAGCGCCAGAGAAAACTCCGGCGCTTTCATTTTCCTGTCTGAGGCTGCGAATCAATGTACGGAGGCAATCTCAAGCTCCCCATCAATTGCGTGCGCTACTGCCGCTTGTCTAGAGTCCGTCAAGGCAATCGGCGTTCCATCCGCAGCGTGGAGGGAGAATAGGTTGACACTCCTCGGAAGTCCCTTGACGCTCGGAAACATCCTTCGTGCTTCCGCAGACGTCATTACCTTGATGTAGGCGACCTCCCCATCGCCGAGTCGCGCCAAATCAAGTGCCATGCCTACATTCGGATCTTGTTGAAAATGCCTCCGGGGCTTGCCTCTTCGCCTTCTACTTTTCTCGCGCATGGCCAACTCCATGTGTTGCCATTTCCTTATCAAGCCTAGCAGTAGGCAAAAATAAAACAAGCCAAGCGGCCCATAAAGGGAGTAAAGGTCAGGCTGAAATTTGCCTGAGTGCAAATTTCAGCACTGATGCATCCCGAGCGCAGCGAGTGGTGCGCAAAAAGGGGAAATGCGATATAACTACTCCTTTTTGTCACCTTCGTCGGCGGCTTCGCCTTCTTCTGGCTTCTTCTCACCGATGATTTCTGCGGTCTTCAATTCACCTGGGGCTTCTTCTTTTTCTTCTTTGAATTCAACGATTGAGACGACGATTTCATCTGCTGCGGTGATGAGCGTAGCCGAAGGCGGGAGTTTGATCTCGCTTGCCGTAATGTGCGCGCCAACGGTTTCAAGCGCTGCCATATCAACATCAATGTGATGCGGAAGCTCGGCCGGAGCGACCTCGATCTCGACTTCGTGCAGGGTTTTTACCGCAATGCCGCCGAGCTTTTCAGCAGGAGCAGAACCTACGAATTCGAGAGGCACCTTGAGGGTGACTTTTTTGCCTTTTTCGATCACGTAAAAATCAGCATGAAGGACTTTGCCGGTGACCGGATGTACCTGTATATCGTGGATTAGGGTGTCTTTGGCTTCGCCCGCGCCGGTCAATTTGACGATAGTGGTCTCGCCTGCTTCTTTCCAAACGCGTTCGAGTTTTTGGCTGTCTATGACTATAGGAGTGGAAGCTTCTTTAGGGCCGTAGAAAACAGCAGGAACAAGCCCCTGGGTGCGGAGTTCTTCGGAGGAACCGTTTCCTCGTTCTTTGATTTCCAAAGTAAGCATCATGGCGGCTGATTATACTGATTTGGCTCTATTTTGCAACACGCTCCGATCAAAGATGGGGTGGCGGCACGCCGCCACCCCGAAATCCCACTTCAGCGCGGAATTTCCTAGACACCTGCAAGGCGAATCCACGCGGCCATGAGCGGGATGCTTACCAGGGCAACGATATATAGAAGCGGAACCCTGATAGGCAGATGCGGTCTATTTGGCCTTGGCCCAAAGTCTCTTCTGTTAGTTTTTCTGAAGACACACCTCCTACAGGTTGAAAGTACGCGCCCCGAGCACACTATACACGAATCCCGCATGCTAGAATTGTCTGATGAAATATGACTTCGTCGCCATTGGCGATATTACCACGGATGCGTTTATCAAATTGACTGATGCGGAGGAACTCGTTAACCATGGTACACGCCAGCTCTGCGTACGCTTCGCGGACAAAGTACCTTTTGAAGAAGTCATCGAATGCGTAGCGGTCGGCAACGCCGGTAACGCCGCAGTAGCTGCGGCAAAGCTCGGCATTTCATCGGCACTCATCACTCGCGTCGGCGACGACCTCAATGGTAAAAACTGCATTGAGGAGCTGAAGAAAAAAGGAGTCGCGCAGGACTATATCGGTGTCGAAGCAGGACACCCGACCAACTATCACTACGTGCTATGGTTTGGCGCAGAGCGCACGATACTGGTGCACCAAAACAAATTCAACTACGCGCTTCCGGAAAATTTCGAAGCGCCGAAATACATATACCTGACGTCGCTCGGCGAGTACGCGAAAGACTTTCACCATGTCATCGCGGCATACTGCAAAGAGCATCCTGAAACAAAGCTCGTTTTCCAGCCGGGGACTTTTCAAATGAAGCTTGGGGCCGATGCGCTGAAAGACCTCTACGAAGTCACTCACATTTTTTTCTGCAACAAAGAAGAGGCGCAGAGAATATTGCAATCCACCGAGAACGACGTCAAAAAACTCATGCAGGGCATTCGGGCGCTGGGGCCAAAAATAGTTTTTGTCACCGACGGCCCCAACGGCTCCAATGTACTCAATGAAGACGGCTCAGCGTGGCACGTCCCGATGTATCCGGACCCAGCGCCGCCCGTTTCTCGCACGGGCGCAGGTGACGCTACCGCTACCACCACCTCGGTCTACATAATGAAAGGTATGCAGCCGCAAGAAGCGCTCCTCAGAGGCGTCATCAACGCTGCCTCGGTCGTGCAAGGCGTCGGCGCACAAACAAAACTTCTTACGGATGCGGAAGTGGAAGAGTGGTACGCTAAACGGCCGGCAGACTTCGTCGCGACGCAGCTGTAAAATGAAAACGCCCGAGACATGCTCGGGCGCGTGCAGAGTTAAGCTGCGATTACTTTGGACAGAAAAACTCGGCTTGTCGCCGATAGTGCACTATCGGCGATGTCCAGACCTTGTTCATTTTCTCCCGCAGCGAATAGTCCGGCCACGGTGTAGCAAACGGCCACTTGGACCGTATATAGTGCGTGACACACGTGAGCCACGGCATCTTTTCCAAATACGGCTTCGGATCTTTCAGATAGGCCGACAGCAACAGCCCTGTCTGGTTGAAAGCCTGAAGACGATCTTCGGATACTCTTGAAAGGCTGTACATGACGGGTGTTTCGCGGAACCACGGAACCCATGTTTGGCTGTCAGGTCCGATAAGAGTCTTGAAATGCCTGTAGACGTCGCAGGTTGATTGTCCAGAGCTTTTCGCCAGATTCCATGCCGCGACCGCCATAGCTAGACGCTCGTCATCGCTCAGCCCGTCGTCGTATCCGGTAAGTTGCGCACAATAATCTCCGGCCTCTTTTACCTGGATCTTCGGAGGCCGAGGCGGCGGCTCTAGCAAATTCATTCGCCAGGCGATAAACGTGACGCACGGGACTACAACGATGAGAAGAAGCATCAGACGATTGATGAACTTCATTTTCGTCCTTTCCGGCGCATACGCGCCTCTTTGGTGCTTTTTTTGACGGATTGCATTATGCCACATCAAACCTCTAGAGTACAGATACACGAGAAATCCGCCCGAGCATCCAAGCTCGGGCGGATCGCGACATTCGTCTTGCAAGTCACTTCGGACAAAAGAACTCGGCCTGGCGCCGGTGAAGCACGGTCGGCGACGTCCACACGAGGTTCGTTTCCTCCCTAAGCCTTTTGTCGGGTGAGGGACCAATGCCCGCGTATCCGGACCTCGTGTACCAGGCCACGCACGCTAGCCATGGACGTTTCTCGATATACGGCGTCGGATTCTTTTGATACTCATCGAGATGAAAACTCGTGAGCATGAAGTCCACCCAATCACGTGCCGGAAGCCCGTGGACCCATGCGATATCTTTGGCTTCGCGATGACCTAAAATCATTGGCTTCGCGCTGGGCGCACGACGATTCAGATAGTTCCTGAATACATCGCAGGTGGTTTTGCCCACTCGGCTTGCGTAGTTCACCGTCGCAAGCGCGATCGCAAGCCGCTCTTCGATGCTTGCGGCGTCATAGTGGCTCGCAAGCACCGCACAGAGTATCCGTTGTTCTGGAGTCTCCGGTTCCATATTTGGTTCGTCCCACACGATTCTCAAAATACTTACCACGGCTACCACAACCCCAAACCCCACTGCTACGAGAAACCTGACCATTTTCGTCCTTTCCGGCGCATACGCGCCTTCCCCACTCAATTTTTACCAACTGGGATTATACAATGAAAGATACGTATGTACAGGACTATTTCTTGGCTCTAGATATGGCTTTTTTAGCTGCAGCTACTATATCTGGGACATCGAGCTTGTATTCTTTTATCAAATCTTTTGCTCCGCCGGACTGCCCGAATCTATTTTGTACTCCCACCATTTCTATTGGCAGAGGTGCGTTTTTGGCGAGGCATTCTGCTACCGCGCCGCCGAGTCCCCCGCTAAGCTGATGCTCCTCAAAGGTCACGACCGCGCCAGCATTGCTCGCCTCACGCACAATAGTATCGGTATCGAGCGGCGAAAGCGTATGCACGTTTATCACCGTAACTGCAATACTTTCCTTTTCGAGCTCGCGGGCCGCATGCAGCGTCAGGTACGAAAGCGGCCCCGTAGTAAATATCGCCACTTTGTTGGAGGTCTGACCTCCAAATTTTTGGAGGTCAGACCTCCAAAATACAACTGCTTTGCCTATTTCAAACGGCGTTTCCGCGGTAGTGAGGACTGGAGTTTTTTCACGGGCGAATCGAAGATAGGCGGGTTTGCCGGATTTCGCTATGGCGATTACTGCTTTGCGGCCTTCTTCGCTGTCGCATGGCGAGATTACGATCATGTTCGGGAGCGCTCGCATCATAGCCAAATCTTCGAGTGCTTGGTGCGTAGCGCCGTCAGGCCCGGTGAGAAGACCAGCATGCATGCCGCAGCACACTGCAGGCACGTTGTTGAGGGCTATGGTGGTGCGGATCTGCTCCCAATTGCGCCCAGGAGAAAAAGTTGCGTACGAGGTAAAGAACGGGATCTTGCCGTAATTTGCCATGCCTGCGGCGACCGTCGCTAAATTTTGCTCCGCTACCCCAACCTGTACGAAACGTTCAGGAAATTCTTTTTGGAAATGATGCGCCTGTGTGGACTCTGATAGATCGGCTGAGAGCACGACCACGCGTTCGTCGGCCTTCCCCGCTTCTACGACGCCTTTGCCGAAACCTTCGCGACTTGAAGCCATCGTCGGCTTTTCGAAAAGATTCGCGTCTAATTTTGCATCCGGATTCAGCATAAGGGTAAAGGGTTTAGGGTTTAGGGTTTAGTAAAAAAAGAAAAAGACTGCTTGTACTGTACCCTGACCCCTGTACCCTATCGCCTGTTCGTGTCATACATCCAGAAGATTAAGGCCGATGGCGTCGTCGTAGCGGCGGCTCAGCGGAATATCGATCGGCGTGAGCATCACTTCGAGAGTTACAGAAACCACTGCGGCTTTCACATGCGCTCCAATGCACTGCAGGCTGTCATCCATCCTGGAGAGCACCATATGGATATGCGCAAAGGGCTTGCCATCTGCCTGGGCGATGTTGCCTTGCATGGCAGCAACCTCAAACGGACCTGTCTCGATCTTAAAAACATATTCTTTGGTCTTGAGGTCATAGTAGCCAACCTGCACGTGATTGACCGCGCCGACTCCCTGCACCCATGCCCCGTGGAGCTTTTCCCGTTCGCAGTAGCTCGTGATGGTGCCCACGACTTCTTCGCCTTTCGCGAGGACTAGGATGTGATTGGGGCCGGCCTTTCGGGATTTCATATGGCAGAAGCGTATAGCGTATAGCGTATAGCGTACAGAGGGAAGAGTTGCGAAGATGTTTTTTGATGGTTCATGGTTTTACTACGTACTACGTACTCCTAACTGTTCTCTATTCTTTCTCGGACTTCTGCGAGGCGCTGCAGGAAAACTTCTTTTTGTTTGTCGGCCGGGATTTTGTCGGTCGGGCCTTTGCCCGGCGGATTTCCGTGCCAGCGGTAATCGTTTTCTATCTCTTCGACGCCTTTGCCGGGCGTGGTGTGCGCGAGTATCAAAGTTGGCCGGTCCTGAATCGACTCGACTTCGTGACAGGTATCTAGTATTTCTCGCATAGAGTGTCCATCTATCTCGATGACGTGCCAATTAAAAGCTTTGTATTTATCCGCCAGGGGCTCCAGTGGCATGATGTCTTCGGTGTTGCCGTCTATTTGGATGTTGTTGCGGTCCATTATCTGCGTCAAGTTGGAAAGCCGATATTTGCCCGCAAACATCACCCCCTCCCAAGTGTTGCCCTCGCCGTGTTCGCCGTCCGAAGTAAGACAAAACACCCTGAATCTTTTTCCGTCAAGTCGCGCGGCGTATGCGTAGCCAGCCGCTTGGGAAACGCCGCTACCTAACGGACCGCTCGTAGTCTCGACGCCGGGCAGCATGTCACGCTCGGGGTGTCCCTGAAGACGAGAACCGAATTTGCGAAGCGTCATGCATTCCTCGACGGGGAAATACCCCGCATGCGCCATGGCAGCGTATCTGACGGGTGTGATGTGACCGTTGCTGAGCATCAGTCTGTCACGATCAGCCCAGTCAGGATTTTTTGGATCGTGCTTCATTACATGAAAATAAAGCGCCGCGAAAATGTCGGCCATGCCCAAGGGCCCAGCAGTATGGCCGGACTTGGCCTCTGCAAGCATTTGTATGATGGTCTGTCGAACGTCGTTAGCCTTTAGCGCCAGTTTTTTGATTTCGACCTCCGAGAGCATGGGGGCATTATACCCCCTGCCACCCTAAGAGAAATGGGGACAAGTACTGCGGTGTCCCAAGAGTAACCCTTCGTAGCAACGAAGGATTACTCTTGGGACGAGCCCGATTTTATACTAGCTAGAAGAGCTTCGTATGCAGCTGCAGGGTTTTCGGTTTTGGTGATCGCAGAACCTACCCCAAAACGCGTTGCGCCGGCCTCGGCCAGTTTAGCGATATTTGTTTGCCCGACGCCGCCGTCGATCCCGATCGCCAGGTCGGGATGCTTCGTATGCAGCTCGCGTACGCGTTCATATATCCGCTCATCAAAGGGCGCCCCTTGTTTGCCTAGCGTTGGGATAGACATCAAAAGCACTTCATCGCACTGTGACACGTGTTCGTCCAGTGCGCTGAGCGGCGTATCTATCAGCAGCGCGAGGCCTACTTCTTCGGCGCCGCCCGCTCGCCATGCCGAAAAAGCCTCTTTGACTGCACCAGCGTTATGAAAAGCCTCGAGATGCGCCAAGACGCGCCGGCATCCGACCCGCGCCATATACGTGCCAACGCGAAGTGCATCCTGCACCATCAAATGAACCTCGTAGGCAGAAATTTTCGCGAGCGGCAAAACTTCTTTTCTCTCTTCCATTTTCTCAAGTTCCGTCCATTGCCCTTCTCCATAGGGCCAAGAAGTGACCGGCGTAAATTTTCCATCGCTGAGGTCAAGATGAATCCGCGGCGAAAACTGAGCGAAAGCCTTTGAACGCCTGACGAGCTCCGGATAATCCGGCGGGCAGGTGTTTGTCGGGAGTATTTCGATCGCCATATCAGTTTTCAAAGGAACCGGTTACCCAGTCGAGCTCATCTTGAAAATTTCGTCCGGGACATGACCAGCCAGGAGAACCGGGATACGGAGCGCCCGAGGTTTCCATGTCGGTAACGCCGAGTACATAGAAAGGTCCGCGCCCGCTCGGGCAGCCATACGAGCCGGCCGGATACCGATAGTACCGAAAACCGTTGCAGTCGTCTTTGTAATAGGAATCCACCGGCAGCGGCCTGTTGCCGAAATGTGTCTCCATGCCGACACCATTAAGAAACGGCAGCGTGCCGTTACCGACATCCCAGGTACCGCAACCGTCAGAATCGCCGCTTGGATAGCGTTGGTTGTTGCTCAAATAGTATAGCTCGAGCGCTTTTTGGACCTGTTGGATGTGTTCAACGCGCACCACATCGCGCGCCTTGCCGCGCACCGTGTTTAGCGAGACGAGCGCAATCGATGTGAGAAGCCCGATGATGGCAGCAACCACCATCAGCTCGACCATCGTGACACCTCGTTGGCGTGTAGCGCGCGTCTTCATGGCAGCTGGTAGCTCGTCGATGCAAAACCGTCAATGGCGGGTCTGCCGGCGCGCGGCGGAAGCGGCGGACCAATCTGCGATGTCTCAAATAAAATGTATGCGACAAATCCGATCGCGACGGCAAAGCCGAGCAGAAATAGTTTCGTGCCCAGCGGACTAAATCCGGTGACCGAGCTAGTAAATTCTATAAGATTGAGCCTGAAGCGCCCGGTAGCATGATGCATCTGGGGCACGGCGTCAATGTTTTCCCACGGCGGCGGGGCGCTAGAGGGCTCCGCGGATTGGTTTTTCTTGCGCCAAAACATGATTATTCAATTTCTAGCATCTTGTGGCGTCGCTCGTGACGCTCGACGCTTTCGTACGAAGTCTCCAGCCATTTTTTAACTGCGTCTTTGGCTTCGTCTTCAGTCAAAAACCTGCCAGCCAGCGACAAAACATTTGAGTTATTGTGTTCGCGCGTTGAAGATATCATGTCCAAAGTTTTGCCCTTCGCATCCACTTGTTTGCGAGCGGGTTCCCCGTAATAGACGACTGCGCGTATACCTTTGATTCGATTGGCGGCAAAAGCTTCACCTTGGCCGGACCCGCCGATCACAATTCCTCGCGAGTTTGTAGGGTCGGCAGCAACTTTCCGCGCTGCGGCTTGCACAAATATCGGATAATCGTCTTCCATGTCCAGCGTGTGCGCTCCGCAGTCTTCCACTTCGTGACCAAGCGATTGGACAAAAGGTTTTAGCGCCTCTTTGAGTGCGAATCCTCCGTGGTCTGCTCCGAAGATTACTTTCATGGGTGGGATAAAGAAATGGGACTAAGGGGGTAAAAGGGTGTAAAGGGGTCAGAGATTCTTGCCAGCTTGGAGAACGTGTTCTACCAGCGTATGCGTGTAGCCCATTTCGTTGTCGTACCAGGCTAGGACTTTTACGAGGTTGCCGTCGACGACGCGGGTCATGTCGAGCTGCGCGATGGAGCCGTATGGTTCGCCGATGATGTCGTGGGATACGAGCTCTTCTTCGGCTACGGTAAATACTGCTTTCCAACGATCGGATTTGGCGGCGGCGCGCAGCGCG
>JAGVDT010000033.1 GCA_020058565.1 Minisyncoccota bacterium
AGCGAGCGAGACGCTCGTCACGAGCTTGAGGAGCTTTTTCGGTGCCGTGTTCTCGCTGGTGACGGAAATTCTCGTCGCCGAATCGGCACATTTGAAGATGTGTGCGACTTGTTGCTGCACTTCTGGTGCAGCCGCACGGAATTTCTTCAGATCCTCGCGTCCCACACCCAAGTGGTCCAGAATTTCGAGTGTCGCCCCAATCTCCGAAAATGGCGTATCAGTGATAAGGCTCCCCATGACGGGTCTCCTGTTTTTTGAAAAGAGCTGCCAGCACAAGCGAATCCTGTACTCATCAGCTGTCAATATTGTACTACTTTTTTGTAAAAAAGCAATGCTCTAACTTTTGCATTGGCTATTACTCGAGGCAAACACGCACTAAAAAAGGCCTTTCTTCTTTCCCGCCATTTCTGCAATGTGTTTGTAGTGTTTTTCTAATACTGGCTGAATAGAAAGGCGAGGCGCGGTCCATAAAACCATACCTCTAAGCGATGATTCTTTTTTCATCTCAGGCACAGTCACAGGATGGTCGAATTTTTTTACAAACGCTACGTCCACGAGCATCCATATAGGATTTTCTTCGGTGGCACGAGGCTCATAGTAGTCTGATTTTTTATCAAACTGCGTTTCATCCGGATACGGCGCGCTTGCGACTTTTGCAATGCCATAGACGCCAGTCACTTTCGTGCTTGCATGGTAAAAAAGGCACAGATCCCCCACGCGCATATCGTCTCGCATATAGTTGCGCGCTTTGAAATTACGCACCCCGCTCCACGGGCCTTTGCCGTCTTTTTCCAGCTGTTCTATCGGGTAGACGTCGCCTTCGGTTTTTAAAAGCCAGTAGTTCATACCCGGTTAGTACAATTTGGCATTGTTTCTGCCGCAGTTAAAGCAGGCTAAATGCATACACTTTTACTTAACATTCATTTTCGGATTGAACAAGATTATGCCGCAACCAAAGGCTCTGCCAAATTGTCCTACCGGGCATAGCTACGTCACGAATATCGGCATCAGCTCCGGATGATGTGCGGCAATAAGCGCTAAGAAGAGAATGAAATCTACGGTCAGGTGAATGGAAATAATGTAAAAAAGCGATTCGGTCTTTTTAAATATAAATCCCTGAAGGAGCGCGAAGCAGAAAATCATTATTGGACCCCAGCCGGTAAATCCGAGCTCGTAAAGAAAAGACGTGAACAGTATGGCCTGAAGAAAATTCGCAAATGAAAAAGGAAAATAGCGCCGCAATATCCCGAGCACAGTGCTGACGAAAAACAGCTCGTCCCATATGCCGAGCGCGTTGGTACCGATAAAAAGCCGCACAATGCTCCAGAAGTCGGTAGCTGAGGGCCAATTCAAATACGAACCCGTTGATTTTAGATAGTACGGAAGCAGGAAAAAGGCCACCACAAAAGCAAACAACACGTATCCGATCTCTGCTTTGTACCAATACCGGCCGTTCCAAAATTTGAAACGGACCGCATGATCGCGATACACAAACCGCGAAATACCGTAGGGCACGAAAACAGCGAGCCCGAGAGCGGTGCCCATATACAGCATATGCTCTATGTCGATGTGCGTGTTTATTGGTGTGAGCCCGAGTATCGCGAGCGAGATGATGATCAGCGCGATTTCCCGCATGAATTTCCTGTCTGCAAAGAGCGCACTGGCCCCGGCGAGCGAAAGCAGAATCCAGCCGGTCGGATGTAGCTGAAGCGCGATGAGGGTTATTGCGCTCATCGCCATAAAAATCACACTCACGTAGCGCGATATGTTGGTGGTGAGAGTCGTTGCGCTTTCCATGTCTATAACAAAATCAAAACCAGGACTTCTTTTTCGCTTTTAACATTTCGCCGACTTTTACAGATATCTCCGCAGGCAAGGTGCTGGCCTTGAGTATATGGCCGTCTGCGCCCAATTCCATCATGCGCGCCACCGCACCGTCCTGGCCTTCGTTGGTCAGTGCAACTTTGAGTGCATGGCGGCCGAGTGATTCGCGCTTCACTGCCTCTATGAATTCGTAGCCTGACCGGCTATCCGGCATGGTTATATCAAAAAGCATCGCATCCGGTTCGTACCCGTCTCTAAGAGCCTTGAGCGCGCTATCCACGTCGTGAAAAAGCGCCACTTCGTAGCCGTCTTTTTCAAAATATGTCTTGTAGATTTCGAGCAAAAATTTTTCGTCATCGACCATCAAGACTTTTGGCTTTTTTTGGTCACTCATACCTTTGGCGCAAAATTTTAGTATTTGAAGAAAACTCCCTGCCCCGTCGGCATCGGCAGAAATAGTCCGCCTTTGTCCGAGAAAAATTTGTCTACTGCGCTGCGGGTGTCTTTAAACCCGCGGCCGGCATAGTCGTCAAAAAGTATGGCTCCGCCCGAGGCGACATGTCTGTACATTTCTTCGAGAGAATCTGTCGTCGGCTTCGAAGCATTGAGGTCTATATGGAGCCAGGCGATGCTTTCGGGAGTTTTATGGGTCTTGAAAACATCCGGGATGTGGCCTTTGACGTACTCGGCGTTTACGCCCTCGAGATTTTTCTTCGTACGCTCGAGCGTCAGGTACGCATAGTCGCCCATGTGCCGCGACTCGGATTCGAGCAAATCTTCCTCGAGCATTTTTTCCCAGGCGTCGTATAGATAGATTTTCTTCGCGTTGTTTACCGCATGTGAGGCAAAGTATGCTGTCAGCCCGTCACTCACGCCACACTCTACGAGGCTTTCGCCGCCCGACACTGTAGCATGGCGCACCGTCCAAAATACAAAATAATGCCGCCACATGAGGCTTCGAAGCATGCCGAGCTTGTCTGTATTGTCCGCGTACTGAGTCATGTGGAAATGGCCGTCGCGCACCGCTGCTATCAGCGCGTCATTTGCCTTGAGAAAATCGCGCGCTATCTGGCTGTCGTTTTTCCACGGGGGTACTCTATTGGTGGTCATCCCCCAGCCCGAAAATTCCGGGGGCGGTTTTTTGCCGTGGCGGACGCGCTGGACTATTTGACGAGCTCCAGGAATAGCGTCGATGAAGGGCTTCGTGATTTCCTTCAGGGATGCGCTCTGGAAAAAAGGCATGCGCGGAATTATACAAGGCGGCCCTCAAATAACAACGACTAGGGGTTGTTGCCTACTAAGGGTGAAGCATTGGCCCGCATTTCTTCTGCCACCGTACGCCGGTGGTTGGAATAAAACACCAGCGAGCGGTATGCATAAAAACTAATGTATGCCAACACGACCGCCGAGACGGTCTGCGCTACCAAAAGCGAGATCTCGAAATACGAAACCATAAAATACACGATCTCGGTGTTGATTCCGAGTGTCACGATAAAAACGATCATAAACCGTGCCAGCTGCTGATGCGGGGTTTCATGGTCCTCTTCGGGGTTTATCCAATATTTAAAAACCAGATAGATGGCGAAAAATCCTATGGCAAAGGCAAATATCGTGGCCCCCAAGAAAATGACGTTGCCCAGGGAGTTGAATATATAGACACATCCGACGATGATCGCCGCCGGTATCGCCACCGAGTAGAAAAGCCGCGCAAAGAGTGCCCTAATCCCCTCCATATGCTTAGGCACAATAATAACACGCGTACGCGTGTGAAAAAAGACGATAATTTTGACATTGGTTTAAAGATAAGTCATGATCCGAGCAGAAAATAATCATTGGAGGATGCCGTGAA
>JAGVDT010000114.1 GCA_020058565.1 Minisyncoccota bacterium
GTCTTGCAAAAAGAACTGTTCGTCGATGGCGAATTTGTCGATGAAATCGAAATGTTTAAAATGCTGAAATAAAAATATGACCAAAGATACTTCATGGGGAGGGGTGGCAGACTGGTACGACGAGCATCTGAAAGGGGAGGATACGTATCATGCGAAAGTCATCGCGCCGAATTTGCTGCGAATACTTGATCCCAAAAAGGGGATGAAAGTACTCGACCTGGCATGCGGCGAAGGATACTTCACCCGCATGATTCATTCTCGCGGCGCTGAAGTCATTGGCGCTGATATCGCAGCCGCTCTTATCGCCAAAGCCAAGGCAGACAGTCCTACCATCAGGTACGAAGTGGCCAATGCAGAAAAGCTAAACTTTGCTGAAAAGCATACCTATGACGCCATCATCTGTGTGCTCGCTTTACAAAACATGGAGCATTTAGATCAAGTTCTAAAAGAATGCGCGCGTGTCCTCAAGCCCGGCGGAAGATTCATCTTCGTCCTTAACCATCCTGCTTTCCGAATACCCAAAAGAAGCTCATGGGGCTGGGACAATGCCACCAAAACTCAGTACCGCCGCCTCGACGGCTACCTGTCTATGAGCCGCGAACAAATCGATATGGCTCCGGGCAAGGGGGGTCATGACATCACCTGGTCTTTTCATCGGTCGCTCCAGGATTACATGAAGGCTCTCGCTAGTGCTGAGTTTGCTATCACCAAAATAGAAGAATGGATATCACATCGCAAATCCGAAAAAGGTCCCCGAGGCGAAGCCGAAGACATCGCTCGCAAAGAATTTCCACTTTTTCTTGCTGTAGAAGTTCAACGTATACCTACGAACAAATAGAATCCTTTGTTTGTACATTCAAATATCGCGCTTGTACGAATCTTCCGCGGCCGCGGAAGATTCGTACAGTACTTCCCGGAAGTTAATAATAAAGTTAATAATAAAGGAGGGAAGGGGTAGGAGAATATGGAAGAATGATGCGAGTAAAATCACCATACAAAAGTTGAAGATGAAAAAAACGAAGATTGAAGATGAAAATATCAGTGTCTATAGAAGGTCAAGGAATTCTTGCACAGGAGCGTGCGACGGGGTAGGGAGAGGGGGTGTATACGGTGCCAGGGGGCGCTGGTCGAATCTGACTTTGCTCTATGGATGATGTCGCACAATATATCTTTTGCGACATACGCCTAGAGGGCGAATCGCGCAAAAGATGCCCGAGATTGTACGATCTCAAGTCGTCGCACATTCTCGGGACCGTCCGGCTACGCTGACGTATAATCACCTCTTATGACATTGGCACAAAATATCCGCGCTCTTCTTTCTGCTTCAGAAAAGAAAATTTTCCGTAGACTAAATACGCCAAATAAGATACAGGACTTCCTGGACCACCTCCCTATTAACTTTGAAATTTCGGGGGAGACTAATTTCTCGGCTACCCGAGTTTTAAGCGAAAACCGCGCGCATTGCCTTGAAGGCGCGGTATTTGCGGCGGCGGTGTTGGCATACCATGGTCGGAAGCCGCTGCTGATGGACTTTCAAACCGGATACGATGACGAAGATCATGTGGTGGCGCTTTTTCGCGTAGACGGGTTCTGGGGTGCGATTAGCAAAACCAATCATTCGGTTTTGAGATTCCGCGATGCGATTTATAAAACGCCGCGGGAGCTAGCGATGTCGTTCGCGCATGAATATTTTCTGTGGGACGGCAGAAAATCTTTGCGCGCATACTCTAAACCGTATGATATGTCTAGAATTGCGGCGGATAGGTGGGTAAGCGCCGCAGAGGATTTGCATTGGCTGCCAGGCGAGATTGATTGGAGCCCCCACTACCCT
Source organism: Minisyncoccota bacterium (assembly GCA_020058565.1). Lineage (GTDB taxonomy): Bacteria > Patescibacteriota > Minisyncoccia > Phycocordibacterales > UBA2100 > UBA10103. The sequence continues at coordinate 1,832 of JAGVDT010000114.1, forward strand.
ATTCTTCCGCACAAACATTTTCGGTTGCGGCCTGTGACGCCCATCGAACTTCGCAACATGAAGTCTGTCGAGTGGACAAAGGCTGGAAAAAGATTGCGGAAGTAAGTACCAAGCATCAAGGTAACAAGTACCAAATAAGTTTAAAGTTTTAAGGACTCAAGTTTTGATGCTTGTAACTCACTTACTTAATCCTTGTTTGGTACTTGGCAGCTTGTTCACTTGTTACTTCTGCATCCTCTATAGATAATTTAGCGGGTTTAAGTAGCCTTCCAGCGGCGCCACGGGCATCACGGCATTGGCGCATGGCGTCGTAGACTTAGTAGCGCTGCCGAGTTTTATGATTTGTGTCGCGGACGACACGTAAACACCAAAGTGCAGGTGCGGACCGGTGGCGTAGCCAGTTTCGCCGCTATAACCAAGTACATCCCCAGAGGCAACGGTCGCGCCGTTGTAAGTGCTGATCTGAGAGAGGTGCGAATACATGGTGCTCAGCCCGTTTGAATGCTTTACCATCACCCATTTGCCGAACGAATAGCATCCGCGGACTGAGTCGGTGTTACCCGATCCTATGACGGTGCCGCCTAATGCCGCCTTTATGGGAGTTCCGGTTGGCGCGGCAAGGTCTATACCGTTGTGCCCCTTGCCGTTGTATGCGCCGCTTTTGGCGAAGGCTGTGTTGCCAAAATACTGCGAAATGCGGACGTTGTCGGTGGGCCAGCGCAGAATGCCTTTGCCGGCCGGCGTGATGTCGGACTGGCTGACTGCTACTTGAAGCTGGGACTGCAAATCATTTAACGCATCCTCAAAAGACTTTTGCTGAGCCCTTTTCTCAGCGAGTATTTTTTGATATGTCGCTTCCTGAGACTTGGTTTGCGACAAAAGATCTGTCTGCGCCTTTTTTGTGGCATTCAGGGCGCCCTGCTGGGTCACGAGCTCGGTGCGCTGCGCCTGCAAATCTTTTTCCTTATTTTCGCGCTGAGTCTTAACATCAGTGAGCTGCTGCTTTTCTTTAGCGAGGTTGTCTATCTGCGCGCGGACCGCGCCCTGGATGGTTTGATAGTTATCAACGTCCTCCCAGGCGTTTGATATGGACCCGGCGGCCAAAAGTTGGGCCGCAAGCGATTGGTTTTCAGCGGCATCCATTAGGCGCAGCGACTCCGCGAGTCCTGCCTGATTAGTTTCTATCGAGGCCTGTTTATCCTCAATGCCTCCCTGCAGCTGCGCGATCTGGAGCTGCGTGGCACTTATTTGGGTTTTGGTAAGAGTGACGGAGGACGTGACTTTCTTTATGGATACGTTTAGGTCGTTTAGGGTCCCCTGAAGCGTGTTCTTTTTGGCAGCAGTTGCGTCCAGCTGTTTTTGATACTGTGCGATTTCGGCGTTAAGCTGCTCGATTTGTTTGTTGTGCTCGGTGATGGCGCTTTCGATCTCTTCTTTGTTCTGCGCAATAACGGAAACCGGCAGTGCGAGCGCGACCGTGAGCGTCAGTGCCCATAGCAATTTCTTTCGACGATGTCTCATGGCGAAGATAACAGATCTATAGCCGTCTTGACGCGTTTCAGCGTCTCCTCTTTCCCAATCGCGTATGCTACGACGAACGGGTCCGGCGAGCGCTCCATACCGGTCAAGGCGTACCTAAACGGCCACAAAACGGCTCCGCGGCCATTTTCCGTAGCGTAGTCCCAAACGGAAGCCCTTATGGACTCTGTGGTAAAGTCGGGGAGAGCTGCGAGCGCCGCGTGCACGTGTGCCAGGTGCTTCTTTGCCTCCTCTGCATTGGATTTGCGCTCGGGGAGACTCCCCGCCGAAACCTCGGGTGTCCTAAAAAAGAAGTCCAGGTCTCCCCTAGCGAGCTCTTCATGAAGGTCGTGCCAAACACTAATCCTTTCTTTGACGATCGGGAGTATTCGATGAGCCACGTTCTCGTCCCAGGGAAGGCCCCGCCCCCCTACCCCCTCTTCGAGGCGTCGGAGCGCTTCATCGAGAAAATCATCCTCTCGCATGCGCAGCAAATACTCGCGGTTAAACCATCGTAATTTCTCCTCGTTGAATACGCCGCCATGCGTATGAATTTTTCCGGTATCAAATGCCTGCAGCAACTCGTCTTGAGAAAATATCTCCTGCTCGGTGCCAGGATTCCAACCGATCAACGCAAGGAAGTTGCGCATAGCCTCGGGCAAATAGCCCTCGGCTCGGTACTCGAGGATGTCCTTGGCGCCGTCGCGTTTGCCAAGTTTTTTTGTCTTGTCGTCACGCAGTATTGGCGGCAGCGTGACAAATTTGGGCCACGTTATCCCGAGCGCGTCATATAGGGACAAAAATCTAGGCGTCGAGGAAATGAATTCATCGCCTCGAAATATATGCGTGACTCCCATGGCGTGGTCGTCGATAATATGAGCGAAATTGTATGTGGGGTATCCGTCGGCTTTTATCAGGATGAAGTCGTCGACTGCCTCTTCTCCTGCCGTAAGTTCGCCGCGCACTTCGTCGTGCCAGTGGTATTTTTTGACTACGGGAACCTTAAAGCGCAGCGGTCGACTGGCATCCCATACGCCAAACGTCTCCGGACGATGCTCCCGGAACAAAAACGGCCTCTTAGCGTTCTCGGCCTCTTTGCGCATGGCATCGAGCTCTTCCGGCGTATAGGGGTCGGGATAGGCCAAGCCTTTGTCGATGAGTATCTGTGCGGCGGCACGATACAGTTCCATTCGCTCTGACTGAATACAGGAGCCAAACGGACCGCGCTTGTCCGGGCCGTAATCCCAGTCTAAACCGAGCCACTCCAAAGATTCCATTATGTGGGTGAGCGAACCTGCCACTTCGCGTTTCTGATCAGTGTCTTCTATGCGCAATATAAAAGTGCCGCCGTTTTTTCGCGCCCACAGCCACGCGTAGAGCGCCGTGCGCACCCCGCCAATGTGCATAAAACCCGTCGGGCTTGGAGCAAATCGAGTAAC
>JAGVDT010000055.1 GCA_020058565.1 Minisyncoccota bacterium
GAACGATAGCAAAGAAACGATAGGCGTCAAATAAACAGCCCCGCCTTCCTTTCGGTTGGCGGGGCATTTGGGTTCGTCGCGGTTTCGCGTCAGACCTATTTGATCTAAAGAACTATCGGCGTAAAGTTGCCGATCGTGTCGACTTTGTCTTTGAAAACGGACAAAACGCTGATCTCCCCTGCGGTCTCGACGGCCACATACTTTCCGCCGTTGAGACCTTCGGATCGTGCCTGGCGAATTTCGCCCATCGTCTTGTAGAGCAGGACTTCGTAGAAGTCTCCGTCAACCTCGATGTGGACGCTCTTCGTCGGCTTCACGAGATCTTGCGCCGGGGCAAGAATTTTCGGCTTCTTCGCGTAGACCATCACGGCGCCTTCTTTGCATGGATTGCCTCCGCGCTCCTTCAAGACCTTGAAGGCCTCGATGGGAGCACCGACTGACTCCTTCGTGATGGAGTCAACAAGAACGACGTACGTGCCGTGGGGCAACGATGGCCATTCGTTTTCAAGCATCGGGAGTCCTTGCCGAGGCGCACCGTCTTTGGTGAAAACGACAATTCGCTCGCGGTTGTAGTACTCCTGAAGCCGCTTCTTCCGAGCGTCCTCACGTGCGGCGTGAGCCTTTGCCTCAGCCTCGACGGCGTCTTTCTGCGCGCGCGCTTGGAGAAGCTTGCGTATCTTCTCCTCCGCCTCACTCAACTCGACCTCGCGGTCGAGGAATGTCGCGGCACCGAGCTTCAAGGCGACGAGCTTGTTGACGGGTACTGGCGACTTGCCGATGCGCGCGACCGGAAGCACACGCAGGACTTTTCCATTACGGCCCCTCGCAATGAATGCGACGACAAGCTCCTCGCCTGACATTGCCAGGCGGCCGTAGTCTGTCGTATGCTCAGATTTGTAGTCCCAGATGACCTTGCCGTTCTGCTCAATTGAGCCGACCAGAAACGGTAGATTGCCAGGGACCTTAGGGCGCAGGACATTCACCGTGTACACGGCGCTGCTCGTCGTGATCTTGCCGATCTCGATTTCCATCCGGAGGTCGTCGTTGATGCTGTCGATGACGAACCCGGGGAACACGAAACGGCTTTGTACCGTGGCCATGGCGGCCTCTCCTATATTTGAGGGAACAATTGCAAGTCTCCGAACTTGCTTTGAATTTATAACACGTATTTCTATTTCGTCAATGCATGATTACAAACTGGTCAATGCTAGAATCCCTCCATGTATTTTGCTTCTTTCTACAAGCTACAAGCTACAAGCTATCTGCTATGATCCTTACCTACCACAGCGGAGCATGCATTCGCGCATCGGCAGGCGACACTACTATCGTGTTCGCGCCCGTATCCAAACAGTCTAAAAATTTCAAACCCACGAACTTTGGCGCAGATGTGGCATTCATCCCGCTTAACCATGCAGACATGAACGGCGCTGAAGAAGCCGCCCGCGGCGACAAAAAGCCATTTGTGGTCTACGGCCCCGGCGAATACGAAGTCAAAGAAATCACTGCGTCCGGTTTTGCCACGGTGCGCAAAGACAAAGCCGACGATCTGATCAACACTGTCTACTGGCTTAAATTCGACGGACTCAATGTGCTGTATCTCGGCTGCCTTGCATCGATGGATTTACCTGCTGAGCTTCTAGAAATGGATGAACCCGATGTGCTCATTGTCCCGGTCGGTGGCGGGCAGGTGCTTTCGCCCGCAGATGCGCAAAAGCTCGCGGTAAAACTCGAAGCAAAAGTCGTGATCCCGATCATGTACGACGACAAATCCCTCAAACAATTCCTCAAAGAAGCCGGAGCCGAAGGCACGAAAGCCGAAGAAAAACTCACTATCAAACCCCGCGACGTTGCAGACAAACAAAACGAAGTCGTAGTACTCAGCTTCTAGCGTCGAGCTTCGACGTCGAGGCTACGAAAGGTCAAAATGCTTATGCACTGTATTTTACTGGCAGCTGAGAGCTCGAAGCTGTAAGCTGGTGCTATGGTGATCCAGCGTACGATAGAAAGTCTGAAAGAGCGTCCGCACGAAGAAAGGAGGGCAGTGGCGCTGAGCATTTCTATCGGCGTGATGGCGGTGCTTTTTATTGGGTGGTCCGTTTTTTTCTTCCGAACTCAAAACATCGCGCAAGTGCAGCAAGTGCCTGATGCATATAAAGACGCTGTTGCAAATGTGCAGGAAGCCTACAACCAAAGTCAGACTGGATGGGTGTCCGAAGCCACGAATGACTCAGAAGTGCGGACGCAACCAATTGTGCCGCAAGAAAATGCGACATCTGATACATCGGGTATTCAGTTTATAGAGGAAGCAAGCAGCGCTACTGACAGCACTTTGCCATAAAAAGCGGCACCCCGACGCGATCTTGTTGCGACGGGGTGCCTACAGACGAGGCTGCGGTACAGGCTCTATCACCTCGACTGATTCTCGGCCTTCAAAATACCACGAAAAAAGACGTGCGCAAAGCCCAGAATTTGATATAATTGTTCCAACATGGCCCGTAAACCTGCACCCGAACGAGAGCCTTCAGCAGCGCAGGAAAAGGGCATCGTCCCTCGCTCTATTACGCAGGAAATGCGCGAGTCGTACCTCGACTACGCGATGTCAGTCATTACGGCTCGTGCACTCCCCGACGTGCGCGACGGCCTCAAGCCCGTGCATCGCCGTATCCTCTACACCATGGGCAAACTTGGCCTCACTGCTAACGCCAAGACCCGCAAATCCGCGACGGTCGTTGGTGAAGTGATGGGTAAACTGCACCCGCATGGCGACAGCGCCATCTACGAGTCTATGGTCAAAATGGCGCAGGATTTCACCATGCGCTATCCGCTCGTGATAGGTCAAGGAAACTTCGGTTCCATAGACGGAGACAACGCCGCAGCTATGCGCTACACGGAGTCCAAAATGTCTCGCCTGGGCGCAGAGATGCTCAAAGACATCGAAAAAGAAACGGTATCGTTTGTGCCAAACTACGACAACACCGAAGTCGAGCCGACGGTCTTGCCTGGCACTGCTCCAAACCTACTTTTAAACGGTACGCTCGGTATCGCGGTTGGCATGGCTTCCAACATCCCGCCGCACAATCTGCGCGAGGTCTGTGAAGCAGCAATCCATATCATCGAGAATCCCGAGGCCACCACGGAAGACCTCTTAAAATTTGTCCAGGGGCCGGATTTTCCGACGGGCTGCATTGCGTTTAACACCAAAGACATCGCGCATGCATACACCACGGGCCGCGGCCCGGTAGTGGTGCGCGGCGACGCCGAGATAGTCGAAGACAAAAAAGGCAATTACTCGATCATCGTCACCTCGATACCGTTTCGCGTGGTCAAAGCCGACCTCCTGACCAAAATCGCTGATCTTGTCCACGAGAAAAAGCTCGAAGGCATCAGAGACATTCGTGACGAGTCGACCAAAGACATCCGTGTAGTGATCGAGCTCAAAAACAACGCGCATCCGCAAACGGTTTTAAACTACCTCTACAAACACACGCAGCTTGAAGAAGCGTTCCACTACAACGTCGTTGCCCTGGTAGACGGCGTGCCGCAGACCCTGAGCCTCAAAGCGATGCTCGAATACTACGTGGCGCACCGCAAAGACGTCGTGACCAAGCGCACCAAATTCGATCTCGACAAAGCGAAAGCTCGCGAACACATCCTCCTCGGGCTTTCCAAAGCGCTCGATCATATAGACGAAATAATCGCGCTCATCAAAAAATCCAAAGACACCGATGACGCTCGCAAGGGCCTCATGAGCAAGTTTAAATTCTCTGAAATTCAGGCCAACGCGATTCTTGAAATGCGCCTCCAGCGTCTCTCGGGCCTCGAACGCAAAAAGATCGAAGACGAGCTCGACGAAGTGCAAAAACTCATCGAGTACCTTGAATCACTCTTGAAAAGTCCGAAAAAAATGATGGACGTCATCAAGAAAGAAATTCAGGAGCTGATCGCGAAATACGGCGACGACCGCCGCACCAAGATTGTCAAACGCGCCGCCACCATCCTTTCGGCCGAAGACTTGGTGGCTGACGAGGACTCGGTACTCGTCCTTACATCGGGCGGCTATATCAAACGCACCAATCCGTCTGAATATCGCAGACAAAAAAGAGGCGGCGTCGGCGTAGTGGATCTCGACACCAAAGAAGAGGATTTCGTAACGCAGTTTTTGACGGCATCAGCGCATAGCGACCTACTTTTCTTCTCTGACCGAGGAAAAGTGTACCAACTCAAAATGTACGAACTGCCAGAAGGCAAGCGCGCCACCAAAGGCAAAAGCATAATGAACTTCCTCACCATCGAGCAGGGCGAAAACATCACGTCCATACTCGCAATGCCTAAAGAAGTCAAAGCGCAGGAAGGGCTATCGCTCATGATGGCGACCAAAGACGGCACCGTGAAAAAATCCGCAGCCGCCGCATTCAAAGAAGTCCGTCGTTCGGGCCTAATCGGCATCACTCTGGATAAAGGCGACGCGCTCATCTCAGCGCAGTTTGTCCGCAAAGGCGACGATGTCATAATGACCACTTCAAAAGGCCAGTAGATCAGATTTAAAGAATCCGATGTCCGTGAAATGGGCCGCCAGGCAGCAGGTGTGCGCGGCATGAAACTCTCCGGCGGAGATTTCGTCGTAGGTACCGGCGTAGTGCCATCCGCCAAAGGCGCATCCGCCTCCAGCGGAAAAGACATTAAGGAGCCAGAACTTCTGGTAGTGTCCTCGACCGGCTATGGCAAGAAAACCAAGCTCAAAGAATACAAAACCCAAAGCCGCGGCGGCTCCGGTATCAAAACGATGTCAATCACCGCAAAAACAAAGCAGCTTGTAGGCGCCACGGTAATTACCGAAAAAGGCGGAGAGCTAGTAGCTATGTCGAAAAAGTCTCAGACCATCCGCACCGGCCTGGACGAAATCCCGTCACTCAGTCGAGCCACGCAGGGCGTACGCGTCATGAAAATGCGCGAAGGCGATTCACTCGCATCGTTTGTCGTTTTCAACGGAGAGGAGGATTCCGAATAACATACAACGATCGGCCGCCGAGAGGGCGGCCGATGGCACGATCCGATCACTTTCTTGGTGTCCAGACTTCTGGGATGCCATACTCGGCAGCTATCATATCTGCTTCTTTCTTGGCGGCTTCTTCTGCTGCTTCGGCTGTATGGACCGGCTCAAGTTCGTCGTATTCAATCAACAAACCTGCCCTGACTACTGCGACTATGGGGTAGTAACGTGCTTCCCCACTCGCGTGTTTTATCCGCCTGTCGTATTGGTCGAAATCTGTGTAGTGGTCGACTCCTATGACTTTAGACATGGATACTCTCCGGCTGCTGCTGTTTGGCACTATACGATAATCGCAAAAAAACGCTATTGTTTCCCCACACAAAGCAAGAAGCCTAAAAAGCGCGTACGGAGTGCTATATAATTTGCCTATGAACTCGTCTCACTCGAGAGGTCGCGTATTGGACACGAGCAATTTTGCGCATCCGGTGCGCAATGTCGGGGCTCTGGGAATACAGCCGGGAATGGTTGTCGCGGATTTTGGCAGCGGCTCCGGCGCGTATGTGCTGGCCATCGGTGCTTTGCTAGCGCACGATGGTCGGGTATACGCCGTCGACGTGCAAAAAGACCTTTTGCGTCGCACCCACAACGAAGCAAAAAAGCGCGGGCTGAATTCCGTGCATATTCTTTGGGGGGATTTGGAGCATCCGCATGGATCGAAGCTCGCCGATCAATCCTGCGACCTTGTGCTCATATCGAATCTACTTTTTCAGGTTGAGAACAAGTCGGCGGTCCTGCGTGAAGCCAGGCGCATACTGCGTCCGCGCGGCAGGCTCGCCATAGTGGACTGGGAAGATTCTTTTGGCGGGATGGGTCCTATTCCCGAGCAGGTAGTCAGCAAGGACAGCGCTATAGAGCTTTGCGAGCATGCGGGGTTTAGGTTTCAGGACGAATTCGCGGCCGGAGCGCATCACTACGGCTTGATCTTGCGCGGAATACGCGACAGCGACCATGTCTAAACTATCGACGTTCCAAATAATTTTACTCGTCGTGTTTGGCTCATTGGGAGTGGCAGGCGTGTTGATATTTTCGCTCATTACGGCAGGCGGCAGCGTTTCTTCGCTCGGACCGGTGGTCATCTGGGGTACGCTCGATGACACGCAGATTAGGGCAGTTTTGCGGGAGGCGGTAGATGCAGACCAGCGTTTTTCTGAAGTTTCTTACGTGAAAAAAGATCCTGCGCTCTATGATGCCGAACTCAAAGACGCGCTGGCCAACGGCAAGGGGCCGGACCTTTTTATCATGCGTCAGGATTATGCGCATCGCGACCGGGGCTACACCATACGCATACCGTTTGATCAATTTTCTCAGTCGCAGTTTCGCAGCACCTTTCTCGACGCTGCCGAGCCGTTTCTTGCGGAAGACGGCGTCGTGGCGGTGCCTATACTCGTAGACCCGCTGGTTTTGTTCTGGAACAAAGATGCGCTGGCCACCGCGGGTATTGCTTCGCCGCCCCAGTACTGGAACCAAGTGCCGGAAATGGTTCAGCAGCTCGTAAAAATGAGCGATTCGGGAACCGTGGTGCGCGGCGGGATAGCTCTGGGGAGTTTCGACAATATTCCTGCAGCCAAAGACATCATCACCGCCATGATACTGCAGGCGGAAGGATCTATTACAGCCTACGACAGATCAGGGAGGCTTCGGCCGTCTCTTTCTAGCCAGGGCGGCTCGACGGGCGCTGTTACAGCCCTGAACTTTTACACCGAATTCGCCAATCCGGCGCAACCGGATTATTCGTGGTCACGTGCCTTTAAAGACGCGCGATCTTCTTTTGCGGCAGGAGATGTTGCGATGTACATAGGCCACGCCAGCGACAAGGCGCTTATTGCCGAGCTAAACCCGAACCTTGATTTTGCGATGGCGGCTTTGCCGCAGATACGTTCGGCCGCGTACGCGCTCAACAACGCGCACGTCTACGGGCTCGCGCTTTCGCGAACATCACAAAACGCGCGGGGCGCTATCACCGTAGCGTATCTCATGGCGGCAGAAAACATGATCCAGCCGATAGCGCAGTCGCTCGGGATGACCAGTTCTTTGCGGAGGGTGATTTCCGAAACTGCAGAGACGGGACAGACAAATCCGGCCGTCACCGCGCAACAAAATGCACTGCAGGGTTTGTTGGCGAATGCGCCAAAGACTGACAGCGACCTCGTGCGATATGAGGCGAGCATTTCTAAATCCTGGGTTGACCCCGACCCTGACAAGACGGACGAAGTCTTTCGCGATATGATTGAAAGCACGGTAAGCGGCGCCAGAAAAGCCGCAGAGGCAGTTCAGAGGGCAGATAAACAAATAGCCGAAATCCTGAAATTATGAACACAAAAAGCATCCTGGCGGCGATAGCGTTGGCGCTAGCCTTGCCTTTCATCGCTAACGCGGCCGAATGTCAAGGTATTTGCAGCCCGCTGAGTGCAGATTTTAGCACCATACCCAGGTTTATTGCGGGGTTTTTGCAGGTCATGGTGCAGGTGGGCCTGCCGGTGATCGCGCTATTTATGCTGATCGCAGGATTTAAATTTGTCTCGGCTGGAGGAAGTTCGGAAGGCATAAATAAAGCAAAAGAAAATTTCAAGTGGGTCATTATCGGCTCGATATTTATACTGGGAGCTTGGGTCATCGCCAATTTGATCGGCAATACCGTCGGGTCGGTGATCGGTACCGAAATTAACTTCAGCTAAACATGTTGCGCATGCGTTCACGCCTCATCATATTTTTCGGCATCGTTTGCATGCTTCCGCTGATTGGCGAGGCGGCGACTGCGCCCCGGACGTTTCGAGAACTAGCTTCGCTCATCGTGGATTTGCTCGGTGCAGGAGTAGCGACTCTGCTTGCTCTCGCTATCGTGATCTACCTCTACGGCGTTGCTACCAACATGACCAGGCTTTCGGGCGAGCAAGATCATTCGGCGTGGAAAACTTTTGTTCTGTGGGGGATTTTCATACTTTTTGTGATGGTTTCCATATGGGGGATACTCAACATGCTTCGCAATACCTTTTTCGAAAACGAAAGCGCCCCGCCGGGCGTATTGGCGCGGGAGATGTCTCGCCAGCAATCTTTCTATGTATCCTGAAGCGCAGGTTGCCGGCTCGCCTGCGCTGCAGTTGCCGGAGACTACGAGCGCGCAAGCGCAGTACCTGGCGAAGGACGGTGCGCCGCCGGTGAGCCCGGTTTCTGCCCAGTCGGGCGACTGGACTCTGTCGGCATTTTTTGGGATTTTTAATATCGTCGTCGGGCTCATGATTGTTGCGGCGTTCGTTTTGTTTTTTGGCGGATTTTCTGCCTGGCTTTCTCGCTTGGGACTCGAAAGCCGACTGGACGGCATAAAAGCGATGTACTACGGGACCACCATCCTTTTTGTGCTTATCGTGCTTTTGGCCGTCGTAAAATTTGTGCAAACGCACACCGAGTTAGTCTTAGCCCTCCTTGGGGTCGTGGTGGTCGCGCTCGTGGCATGGGCTGCCGTCCAGATAAACCGCGCTCCCGCAGAAGAAGATCACTAAGGCCTTCAAACGCTGCTACCGCAAGGTGTTCGAGCGGTTCGAAGCTCTTTATCCACAGAAGCTGATTGTATATTCATCGTCATGCGCGTACGATTAAGCGACTTACTACTAGCGAGCACCCCATTTTTATGCGCAGATTTATCGGTCTTTCGTCACTCTCGGTTTCGGTTCTCTTGTTGCCGTACATGGCTTCAGCGGCCGACCTCATGAGCACGCTCATTCTCATAAATAGATTTCTCAACGGCATTATCGGCGTCCTGATCACTATTGCGATCATCGTCTTTTTTTGGGGTTTGATTCGCTATCTCGTCGATGTTGGCGAGAAAAAATCCGAAGGTTTGCAGATCATGATGTACGGTTTGGTGGCCATATTCGTCATGGTTTCCATCTGGGGACTCATTCGGCTTCTTCAAAACACCTTCCAGATCACCGGCCAGAACCAGGCAATAATTCCGCAGGGTATAGGCATTGCCCCGTAATCGTAGCGGGCCTCTACCCGCTACGGCGCAAGTAATGACAAGCAGCCTATGGACGCTGTCAACAATATCTTAGCCAGGCTCAAATACGAGGTGCTCTGGCCTGCCATGACTGTCATATTTGCGGCGGGGTTTCTGCTTTTTATTTGGGGTCTTGTGAAGTTTCTTTGGTATATCGAGGAAGGAGGTTCGGCTGAGGAAGGCAAACAGCACATGATATGGGGCATCGCAGGCATGTTTATCATGGTTTCCTTTTGGTCAATTATTACGCTGCTCGATAGCACCTTCGGCCTTGGGCTATCTTCTGGAGCGTCGACCGATCCCGGGCTCAACCAAATACAGGGCATACAATTTACTAACTAGCTTTTGGGGGGCGCTGCTAGTCTGGCTCCACAGTCTGCGCGCGGCGCTGATCGCGCTTTTTGTGGTGTTATTCTAACATTTGCGCGAACCTTTTTTGAACGGAACTCCTGATGCGCCCCGCCACTATTTTTCTGGGGATATGGAGGCGGGGCGACGGACTCGCCCGCGCGGAGGAGGGGTCTGGGGAGGAATCCGCGCGGGCTTCGGCTTTCTTTTTTTGAAACGGC
>JAGVDT010000056.1 GCA_020058565.1 Minisyncoccota bacterium
ACAGGAACAAAAATAATCATGGATTCCTTCGCCAAAGCATCAGGCTACAAATCATATGATTCGTGGGATTTCTACGCTACGACCGGCGACATGGCTAATTGGCTGGCAAAAGAAAAAATCCCTGCCATAAGCGTGCTTCTCACCAACCACACGGATACCGAGTGGGACAAAAATCTTGCCGGCGTGAAGGCGGTGCTTCAGAGCGTGGCTTCGGCTCAATAATGCGCCTTTCTCCTGTAGTCTGGATATTCGGAATCTTCCTTCTGGCGCTCATAGGAGGCGGGTGGTTTGCTCTTGCCAGCCTTAAGACTCCGCCTCCAGTCCCTTCGCCAGCCCCATTAGTGCAAAATCCCGTCCATAAGGTGATCGGGAAGTCCGTCGAGGGCAGAGACATAGAAGCGTACACCTATGGCACCGGCGCAACCCATGTCGTTTTTGCAGGCGGCATGCACGGCGGTTACGAATGGAACAGCGTGCTTCTCGCATATCAGCTTATGGATTACCTCGATGCGCATCCAGACTTTGTTCCCACAAATGTTTCGGTGAGCGTCATTCCGGTCATAAATCCCGACGGATTGTTTACGATTATTGGCAAAACAGGACGCTTTAGGCTTGAGGAGGTTCCAGAGGGCGATCACTCTGCGGGTCGCTTCAACGCCAACGGAGTCGATCTCAACCGCAATTTCGACTGCAAATGGCAGTCGAAAAGCAAATGGCGGGACAGAGAAGTGAGCGCTGGCGCAGAGCCCTTTTCAGAACCCGAAGCGAAGGCGGTGCGTGATTTTATGCTGTCCAAGCGTCCGAGTGCTGTGGTTTATTGGCATAGCCAGGCCAACGCCGTATATGCATCAGAATGCGAAGACGGAGTCCTGCCGGTAACCAAAGACATAATGAACACTTATGCGCGGGCCGCCGGCTACCCGGCGATAGAATCCTTTGACAGCTATGAAGTGACGGGGGACACGGAAGGCTGGCTGGCCTCGATAGGTATTCCAGCGATAACGGTAGAAATGAAAACGCACACTACGGTCGAGTGGGAACAAAATTTGGCCGGTGTCGAGGCGGTACTGAGGTATTTTGCCGGGAAATGAATTCGCGCACGCTGAGATCTCGATTCACACAACGCTTCGGTAATGAGATAATAAGAACATGAAGCGCGGATTCACTTTGATAGAGGTTCTTGTGGTCATCGCCATTCTTGGCGTCCTGGCGGCCATTATGCTCGTGGCTTTTGGCGGCGCCAAGGATAAGGCCAGAGATACGCAGCGCAAAGCAGAGGTTTCGCAGTTTGGCCGCCTCCTCACGCTTGGCTGCTTCACACCCGATGCGGGACCAGGGGAATACGATCTGACGACGATAGTCGAAGAATTGCGAATCAAATATCCGCAATACTCGCAGGCATTGTCCAATATACCGATCGATCCGCTCACGGGTAGCGAAACCGAGTCTGGATATCGCTACATCATAAGCGCTACGGGGCGCTGCGCGCTCTATGCGAACCTGGAGAGCGCAGGCGAGCTCAGCACTTTGACTATCACTGCGCCGACAGCGGGAGCCGGGACGGGCGTCTTAGAAACGCCCATGACGGGCCCGAACGGCTCCAACAAATATTTCCAGGTTTCAAATTAATATTTCATATACAATACGTATGGATAGAATTCCTTATGCAGTTGCGGTGATCCTAGCGGTGTTGCTAGCCGCGTATGTGCTGAGTTTGCGTGCGCCGGCTCAGCCTGTACAAAATGGAGGTGATGCGCTGTATGGCAGCGATTATCAAAGCATCGCGTACAAGATAGACGGCTCAGTCGTTAAACTAGAAAACGGCGTCTCTGAAACCGAGGCAGCGCCGGGCTCTGCCTCAAAAGTAGTCACCAGATATTTCGGCAACCTCGCGCAAGGCGATCTTACCGGCGATGGCACTGTGGACCTCGCGTTTCTGTTAACCCAGGAAACAGGCGGAAGCGGGATCTTTTACTACCTTGTCGCAGCCATTCAGCAGGCTGACGGCAGATACAGCGGCACTTCAGGAGTGCTGCTGGGGGACAGAATCGCACCGCAAACGACTGAGATTCGCGACGGCAAAGTCATCGTAAATTACGCGGTGCGTAAAGCCGGTGAGCCGATGACTACGCGGCCAAGCGAAGGCAAAAGCATGGTGCTTAAACTCGATACTGCCTCCGGCCAATTTGGCGAAGTGGTTCAAAATTTCGAGGGCGAAGCTGACCCGGCGCGCATGAATCTCGAAATGCATACCTGGCACTGGATCGAAGCGGTATTCAACGACGGCACAGAAATATTCCCCAAAGAGCCCTCCAAATTCACCATCACATTCAAAGACGGCAGATTTTCAGCGACCACCGACTGCAATTCTATGAGTTCTTCCTATGAGGCAAAAGATGGCACGATAACATTTGGGCCAATAGCCATGACCAAGATGTTTTGCGAAGGATCGCAGGAAGGGGACTTTGCGAAGATATTTGAGGCCGCAAGCGGCTACCACTTTACCTCGCGAGGCGAGTTGATTTTCGACCTCAAAGCGGACGGTGGCACTGCCACTTTCAAGTAGTATCTCCTCTAGAGGACAACTTCACTGTGGATTTTGGCAGTACTGACGCACGCAGTTTTCTTTGACGAGATTAACTTTTTGTGTTAAAGTCATGGCATGGCAAAGACATTCAACAAAAACGGCAAATGGATCGACAAACCAGGCAAAATCGTGATCCACGAGTGCAAATGCGGCTCAAAATTCATCAAAACCCGTCGCAATCAGAAAATGTGCCTTCCGTGCATTGCTGGGAGCAAGCTCCTGGTCCGTGCCTAGCCAAAATCTGCTAAAATAAAGCCCTGTATGGGTTCGTCAGGTGTTAGGCACAGGCCTAAAAAAAAGGTTCCGCGGTCGAAAATAGCTCGTCCCGAGCATGTTTTGCATTGGCCGCGCTTTGTCTTTTGGCACCTAGCGACGCCCATACACCCGTTTCTTAGAAAGGCCTCGGCAAAGCTGGGGCTCGTCAAATTCGACCAATTCCTCGACGGCAAAGGCCGTCAGAAATTCTTGATCGGGACGATTCATCCTGACCATTCAGAGGAGTCATTGGTAGAGCATCTGATCGGCTTGGGCTACGCAGGCAATACCGTAGCCTGGCAGGACAGTGGGGAAGTGGCCTCGCTACGCCTCACCGACGGTTTTCGTTTCCAGTACCACATCAGGATATTTGATGACGGCGAAGTGCGCGGGCACTACGAATACACACCCGAGGCTCATCCTCTAAAACACTACTACGAGGTGGATATGGAGGAGCGCAGGGACTACTTTTTGAAACTTTTAGATGGAAAAATCGTCCCAAACTAGGCCTCGGTACCACACCAACTTTACAATTACCCTAAGTGAAGCTCAAAATCTAGCGTGTCTCTTTCGACAAACTGCAAATACAGTACAAATCAAAAGTTGGTGTGGTACCTGGAAATTTTCCGAGAACGTTGTATAATCCTGGACCTGTGCTTACAGAACCCATACGTGAACTTCTCGCTGAGGTTGCGCGCCATACTGCAGACGAAAAGCCGCAATCCGGTACCATCCTAGAGATCAACGGCATTGTTTCTGCTGCCGCAACTCTGTATGAAAAAGTCCGCTACCTCGTTGACTACCGCGAAGAGCATACGATACGCCGCGCTGCGATAGAGCGCATACTAAAAAGGCATGTACTCATAGAAAAGCGCGTAGTTGACGGCACAGCGCTGCTCCAGGAGCTTGTCGAAAGCCAGTATCTGCCAAAAGAATTCGCTACCGACGAGCTCGTTGAGTCTGTCGACAAGACTCTGAAGCGCTACATACAGCTCCAGTACCTTAGCGGCCGCAAACGCGATACTGCGCGCGTTCTTCTCAGCCTTGCCGCGACAGAAGTCGAGTCGCACATATCAGTCCATGAGTACGCGGTTGACAGTGCTTCGGTAGAGGCGCTCTACAAAGTAGTTCGACCGCACATAGTGCTGGGAGGGTATTCCGAAGAGCAAATCGACGTCCAAGTTTTTTGCGCGAGCCGCCGAGCTTTGCTTTCGTCTGACGATGCTGCGCTTAGGTATGCGCTGTGGCTGATGTTCGTTCCCGAGTGGCTCGAAGGGGATGTCAACGCTGATGAGCTTGCCGGCCGACTGTCGACGATTTTTGCCGGCATAGAACACGCCATCACGCATCCTATTCAGTGGCAGATCGCGCAGAGGATAAAAAACGAAAGCATCTGCTTCCGAATTATCCGAGAAATTCTAATGCAAAAGTATTCGGAGGCGCCGGGAATACTTTCTTCACCGGAACGTTTAGATGCCTTTACACGCGATTTCCTTGGGAAAAAGTACGAGCGCGAAAATGAGCGCATACAGTCCAGCGGAATCCGTGCAGTAATATACCTTCTGGTCACCAAAATGGCCGCAGCTCTGGCCATAGAGTTGCCCTACGAAATGTATGTGCTGGGCTCTATTCACTATGTTCCGCTCGCGATAAACTTGCTGTTTCACCCACTACTTTTGTTCGCGCTAACGCGCCGCGTTAGAGCGCTCGGAGAGCACAACACCGAACTTATTCTTAAGGGCCTTCATCGTATACTATACGAAGGGCGCGGGCGCACGATTCGCGTCTACGCGCAGTACACCCGCTTCACGCGGTTTTTTGGATTTTTCTACGCAGTGCTTTTTCTTGGAGTTTTCGGGGCGATCATTACCGCGCTCCAGTTCCTCGAGTTCAACTTCGTGGGTGGCGCCCTTTTTCTGCTCTTTCTCGCCTTTGTCAGCTATTTTGCGTATCGCATACGCTACAACGCGCGGCGCTGGAGAATAAGCGGGAGCGAAACCACGATAGCGCTCGTGGCGAATATGCTCGCGGTCCCGGTGATACGCGCTGGCCGCTGGCTTTCGCAAACATTTTCAAGCGTAAATATTTTCGTGATGGTGATGGATTTTCTGATAGAAACTCCATTCAAACTTATTCTCAGCTTTTCACATCAATTTATTTTGTATCTTAAGGAAAAGGCAGATGAAGTCTACTAGCACATTTCTGCTATTCGACCTATTTCTAAGTTGTGCGCGAGCAAACTCATAGTATTCTTCTTAGATGCATCCAGAGGCACTGGAATTTCTCGGAAAAAATCGTGTCTGCGTGATCGCAATAGAAATGCCGGACGGGGCGCCGCACGCGGCTACGGTGCATTTCGCGCATACCGACGGTCCGATACTCCTTTTCGAGACAGACCGCAAATACAGAAAAGCCGAGGCATTGTTGAGCCGGTCTGTTTCGCGCGCATCTGTTTCTGTAGGGTTTGAAGAAGGTCTGCGGTCGAAAACTTTGCAAATGGACGGGGAAGCTTCACTAATCGATAAAGATTGCGATCTGATACGGAATGTGTATTTAGCGAAATTCCCGGAAAAAGCTAAAAAAAAGGAGAATCCCGACGCCATTTTTTTTAGCTTCAAACCCACCTGGTGGAGATTTACGGACTGGGCAAAATCGCGGGAAAATAGGATACTGACGAGCTGATATGGATATCGTAAGGCCAGAGGCTAGAACAAATATGCCGGACGACTCGAAACTTGTGTTTAAAGGCGTGATTTTCGATGTATATCAGTGGCAGCAAAAAATGTACGACGGCACGTTTGCGACTTTTGAGCAACTCAAACGTGCCGATGCCGTCGCCGTGATCCCGGTCCTTCCCGACGGAAAAATTCTTCTGATCGAAGAGGAACAACCAAACTATAAACGAATGCATATCGATCTACCGATGGGGCGCATAGAGGAAGGTGAAGACCCGCTCCATGCGGCAAAGCGCGAACTTTTGGAGGAAACCGGACACGAGGCATCCGAATGGATTCTATTTCATTCGTATCAACCCGTGAACAAAATAGAGTGGGCGATTTTCACTTTTGTCGCGAAAGGAGTTCGTAGAGTAGCTGAGAAGTCGCTTGACATAGGCGAAAAGATAGAACTTAAGCCCGTGTCCCGGAAAGATTTTTTTGACCTGGTGCTGGAGCAAGACGTCGGCGGGCCGCCGCTTATACGCACGGTTCTCGAGGCAAAGCTGGACCCAGATAAGTCTGCGGCGCTGGAGAGCTATTTACGTCCATGACTATTTCATTCGAGGACTTCCAAAAAGTTGATATTCGTCTCGGTAAGGTAATCGATATCAAGGACTTTCCCGAAGCGCGAAAACCCGCATACCAATTCACCATCGATTTCGGACCTGAGATCGGTATCAAGCGCTCCAGCGCTCAGGCAGTAGGTGCGCATACGAAAGACGAGCTTCTCGGAAAGCTTGTCTGCTGCGTCGTGAATTTCTCTCCAAAAAAAGTCGCCAATTTCGAATCAGAGGTCCTAACGCTCGGCTTCAAAAACACAAAAGGCGACGGCTGGGTTCTGATCACAGCAATGAACGAAAACGTCGACCTCGGCAGTAGGCTTCAATAACAATTACCCCTAAAATAAGCTATAGCATAATTTAAGCGTAATGTGTGAGGTCGTTGC
>JAGVDT010000101.1 GCA_020058565.1 Minisyncoccota bacterium
ATTGTTAGCGCGCTTTCGGGCGATGGAAAACGAACGGATGTCATCTTTGGCAACGCGGCCTTCTTTTTCAAACTCGTAATGCTGACTTCTATTTTCAACGAGTTTGTCAATGAAGGTACGGCCGTTTTTCAAGATGACGTGGATGCGCTTTCCTTTGCGGGCTGTCGTATGCTTCATCGCGTCACCTCCGTAAATAATTTATCACGCTACCAAACTAATATCAAATACTAGAAGTTCTACCGTCCTACTCGGGGTAGAAAAAAATGACTCAAACAAACGTTAAAACTATTTGCTCCCCGGGTCCTCCTTCGCTCCATCCTTCGCGTAAAGCTTCGGAGGACACAGTAAGGCTACGGCAGGAGAAACTAGGATCCTCCTAAGCGCTCGAAAATTGTCGCCACAATTTTCTCCGCTCAGTCCTGATTTTGCGACTCGCAAAGCTTTGCGAGTACTCCGCAAAATCTTTCGAATCCTACCGCAACAGTCTCCCAGACTGTTGCTCCCGGGGATCAAACTTCGTTTGCTCCCGCCGACCGACGTATTCAGAACTTCAGACTGGGGCAGAACAATGAAGGAGGCAGAGATATTAGGAATAGTGTGAAAAGGAAGCCGCTTTGTGGGCGGCTTCTCAAGCGGTCGTATCCTGCTAAGAAAACAGGATATCAGCATGCTTTCGCGTCTCGAGGAAGATTTTCTGCCGAGACATATTGCCGTCAATCCGCACCCACTTTTGTGATGGGGGCATGGCGCGAAGCGCGCTGCTGAACTTTTCGAGGTCTTCTAGCTTCTCGACATCAATGCCGCGTTTTTGTACACGTTCCAAGGCGACCCTTGGGTCAGTATCAATCCAAACGAGTAGGTTGGGCTTCGGGATAAGTTCAAGCAACTGTTCGGTCTTCTCGTCACGCTTTCCGGTCATAGCAAGTGCCATGGCCGTCCGGCAGTAAATCGAGCGTGGCTCGACTACGTGCATCCCGGCAGCCAATAGCGGCTCGATTTCTGTATTGTGGTTCCTGATCACGTCGAAAGCCTTGGCGAAATCCACGACATGATCGCCATAGTACGTGCGGCGATCCGTGCGGCCATGCTGCCACGCAAGCGTGTGCATGAGCTTGCTGATGAAATCGGTTCGTGACTCGGCAAGGTACGTCGGACCGTATTTTTTGAGCAGGTAATACGTAAGTTTTCCTGCTTGAGTTGACTTGCCTGCGCCGTCAATACCTGTGTACTGGATGTGCTTACCCCGCTTGGGAGTAGACGACTGCGTTGGCATTTCGGCACCCCTTTTCGTGAGTTTGTTATGTACATCTTCTGGCGCAGAAAATAAATTACCTTGCCTACCATGTCAAGTCGCTACCAATCCAGCCCAGCTACGCACTCCAAAAGATCCGCATGAACGATCGAATTAGAGATCACCGCCCCCTTAAAGGCCTTGCTGTAGTCCAATTGTTTTCCTTCAAAATCAGTAATCATGCCGCCAGCCTTTTTCAGTATGACTTCCACGGCAACCAGATCGTGCGTGTTTATGTTTTTCTCGACATAGCCAGCGAGCCTTCCGCGCGCGACCAAGCATGCACGATACACCGAGCCGCTAAAGCCGACGATCCGCGCTCTTTTCTCGACGAGACGTGCGAGAAGGGCTGCTTGTGAAGCATTCTTCAAAAGCTTTTCTGGGCTGCCCGAGACGGCGATTGGGGCACCTGCAATTCCTACTGAGGATACGTGGATTGGCTTTCCGTTGCAAAGACTGTCACTATCCTGTGTCGCTTCGTAGAGGAGATCGAGAAATGGGTCATACGCAACGCCAACCTCTGGGATCCCGTCGACTGCTAGCCCAAGGGAAAACATGGCTGTTGGCAAGCCCCAGGTAAAGGCTCGTGTACCGTCAATTGGATCGCAAATCCACCTTCGACCCATTCCGTATTCCGCGGTGCTTTCTTCTTCACCGACTATGCCGTCATTGAATTGTTTGCTCAATTCTTCGATTACGAGGCGATTTATTTCAATATCCGCCTGCGTGACAGGAGAGTCGTCGCTTTTCCGCTCGACCACCACATCGTCGGAGAAATACTTGAGCATTACCGCACCGGCTTGCCGGGCAATTTTTTTCGCTACGTCGAGTTCTTTGGCGAATTCGTTCACTCGAGAAATATAGCACGCTTCCTAACGAAAGTTCGGATGTCCAATTCGGGTATCTAAGATACCTATATAAACAAACAAAATTCTGATGGCTCCCCGGGTAGGATTCGAACCTACGACCAACTCGTTAACAGCGAGCTGCGCTACCGCTGCGCTACCGGGGAATATATGTGCTTTCGCACGAACTCCCGACCTCGAAATGATTTAAGCTGCCTTTCACGCTCCAATGCTTTCTCACGTGAATCATGAACCTCAAAATAAACCAACGTCCAGAAGCCAGGATACCGGGCAGTATACGCTTTTGGTATCAAATGTAAATTGCGCATTTGGAGTCTTTCTTCGAGATTCTGGGTCTGTCCAATATAGATTTTGTCAGCGTCTGAATTATGAATCGCGTAAACGGTAAACATGAAAATGAGAGCAGCGCTACCTCCGCCAGCTGGCGGAGCGCTACCGGGGAAAATGGTGGAGAGTATAGCCGTTTTTTAATATTTTTCCATACAATTTGCTAGACCCTAAAGACGGCGACAAGAAAGTCTATATGCGGTATAAACACTTTCAGCTGCCCTTTCACAGTAGAAAACGAAGGAGTGCTTGAATGGCAATAAAAATCGATACCCTCTGGAAAGCACCGGTAAAAGGCGCGCTCGGCTATCGCCACACACAAATCACGGTAGATCCGATCGTCGGTGTGCAACAAGACCGGCAGTACGCCATACGGCGCACACCCGGCGACATGAAAGTATGGGCGCCAAAAGCCGCCTTCTATGTCTGTATGAATACGTCGCAGATGGCAACTGAATCCCCTGCGTTTCAGCATCGCAATGTCGAATCCGGGAAGCTCGATCCAAAGTACCTCTGGGTCTTACACATAGACTCAAAGCAAAGACAATTCTGGAGGTCCAGTACGCTGGCAATCAATACAGCCTCCACGACACCAAAGGTGCCTACGTTTCTTTTCTCAATCTGGCAAGTGTGAAAGCTCTGTCGGATTTTATGGGAGAAAGGATAGATCCGCAGCGATTTCGCATGAATGTTTGGATGCGAGGTCTCAAGCCTTTCGAAGAACTGACGTGGGTCGACAAATTCCCTGGCACCAAAGAGATACAGGTCGGCGCATGTCGTTTCCGGGTCGACGATGCCTGCGAACGCTGCAAAGCTATAGAAGCCAGCCCAGCGACGGGAAAATACGATCTCGAAATTCGAGAAGCTCTCAGCAATATGATGTCCCAGCGAGGATACAAATCGCCACACCGCCAAACTCCGTGCGTAATGGGCATCCTCGCCCAGCCTCTTGCTAACTGTTTTATTCGCAGGGGTGACACAATAACGCCCGCGTAATTGCCCCAACCAGCGCTTCGAAGTCAAAGCAGCAGGCCCTGTCACATAGACAGGGCCTGTACATTTGGCACCCTTTTGTTGCTACGGGATGCTTCCTATTTCGTGACTCCGCGCTTCACGGAAAGCGCATACCGCAAATGTCACGAAAAGCGTCACGACGAGCGAGATGAAAGCGCTCACCGCAACACCAAATATTAGATTCACAACATCCGCGTATCTGCACAGGAAATCGACGGGAAATGTCTGGAGCTTGCAGGTTTGCATTGCCATCACCGTAAGCAACATTCCCGTGACCAGAAATACGACGACGAAGCTTACCAGCATCTCCAGAACTCTTTCCGGCGGATCGTCGTTCTCCGGACTGCGCGCAAATAGAT
This sequence comes from Minisyncoccota bacterium, assembly GCA_020058565.1. GTDB lineage: Bacteria > Patescibacteriota > Minisyncoccia > Phycocordibacterales > UBA2100 > UBA10103. The sequence continues at coordinate 3,858 of JAGVDT010000101.1, forward strand.
ACAGAGCGAAGAACAGTGGGCAGATTACATGGACAAACACGATAATGCGCCAGACGTCGCTCGTTATAACCTCGAGCAGGTCGTACCAGTACACGAGAGCCACGAAGACACACAGTACGAGCGTGTCGAACATTGTGGAAAGGACTTTTTTCGGGTGCATGACCACTTCCCTCTACCATTCCTGAGGACAATTTCCTCTGGTGAAGAAATACAACATTTTCGTACATGTGTCCATGTGCATCAGAAATCTGCAGCTTTCGGAAATTTCTCACATATGCGATAGTGCCGAAAGCCTACCCTGATCGTTCACATGCAATAGGAGTCGACCTTGAACAACACCACGCTTGACCTGGAAGCTTTCTTAAAGTCAGTTGACCTCGAAGCGTACGGGTACGATCTGGTGCAGATCCAATACCAGGCCGGTCCAGAGGCATATTTCCTAACAGCTAAGGATTTCGTCTCCGCTGAACACGAAATAGCCATCATGTGGATCAGTCCGACGCTGATGTACTTTTTTACCACGCCTGACCTTCCACTTACCGCCGCCGGAGAAGAAGTGAAAAAGCTTCTCCGGAATACGACGGCGCCACTCCACGCAGACCCAACGACATGGATTTCGCGGGTCGAAATCGACATGGTAGAGCCTGAGTTGAATGACGGCCACGTATTTGCTACCACCTCCTACACACTTCCAGTCCCTGAGAAGTGTTTGGAGGAATCGCAGGGCATACAGTGGCTGCGTATCATGGTTGGCGCAACCATTGCGCGAATGCTTAAGGAATCCTCCGCGATTTTATCCAAGTGCAATGAAACGATCCGCTCTTTGCAAGTCGATCCTCACGACGAGACAAAGACCGTGCACTGATCTCGCGGAAACGTGCGTTTGCCGCTGGGCGCCCCTAAAAAGGCGCCCTTTCGTTTGCAATTGTCCACACGAAATAACTCGGCGTGCAGATTCGGCGGTACACTATAGGCATGGCTAAGCACCCTAGGGATCCTTTTAACCTGAAGCAGAAGGTAAATTTCTATGTGTCGGTATCGATGATCGCGTGCTTTGGATTTTTGATGTCTATCACCGTTGTCCAGGCACTCAACAAACACGCACCCATCCTAAAAGTAGTCTCTAGCCCCATAGACCTCGACTACGACCACTATTGACCCATACCAAGGCCCGGCCTTGGTATGGGCGTTTTCTTACTAATTCCGATGCAGACAAACTTAGGCAAACCATGTTGATGGCAGACGCTGCCGTAACCTTGACCAAAAAAGCATATAGTTATGTCAGAGAGAGGGCGTAGAAACCAGTCTCGATCCAAGCTTAACGGTCTACTTCGTGAAGTGCGACGATAAAAAGACTCTCGGACCAGCCGAGGGGCGTGTTGTCGTTCCCACGGTCAGTGCCTGAATAGTAGAGCTCCGGTATCCCCTTTTCAGTATCGGTAGCTATCGCGCGTTTCAGAAATAGCTGCGCTTTCTCGTATTGTTTGAGCTCCTGGTAAATGATCGCGAGCCAGCTGAGGCCAAACGTCCATTCGGCTTCTTCGGAAACGCCATCTGGATTATTGTTGTAATACCGGTCGTTTTTGTAGCGGATTACGCCGCGATTGCGCAGCAGATGGTATTCAACGTTGCGGAGTATCTCGACGGTTTCTTTTTCGGTCGTCACCTTGTACGGCCAGATTAGGGACAGAAGCGCCAAATCCACCGCCTTGCGCGCTGATTCGCGCGGCAAAAGCTTTCTGAGCGCATCCTCGCCTTTCGCTATCAAACTGTCTGGCACTTCGACACCAGGAATATGCCGTGCCATCTTGAGCCCGGCAACGCATGCGCCTATCGATGAAGCATGGACTTCCTGGTCTTCTTCCCACATGCCGCTGTCGGCGTCTTGCCAGTATTCGAGCGTTTCCAGATAGCGCACGAGTTTTTGCGCAATACGCCGATCGTCTTCGTCCGTGATTACGAAGCCGTTGCGAATTTCTTCGAGCCGGCCGAGCATCCATAGGATGCATCCTACGGAATCGTTTTGTTTGTTGCCCCATTCTTCCCAGTACTCCTCAAATGTTTCCGGGTGAAATCGCGCGTGGATGTACTGATGCGTATGCTCAGGTTTTTTGTCGATAGCGAAGTCTATTTTGTATTCGTGCTTTTTGAAAATATCGAGGATAGCTCGGTAGCAGCGCCACACGGTGTCGTAGTCAGCGGTCGCCTCAAAGGCTAGGCACTCATAGAAATTGTCGCGCAGCCACGCTTTGTCGTAGCCTATTTCCTCCCCCTTTTTCGAAGCCGCAAAAAGCCCCGAGTCGTACTGGAGACCTTCCAGAATCTTAAGATGCTTCGCCATCAATTCTTTGTTTCTTGCCATAGAAGTATTGTACTCGGATATAAAAATCATTAAATGTTACAATCCACGGATACTAGGTAATGCATATTACTATGAAAGGATCATATATTGACGGGTTTGTGTTTCCGGTGCAGAAGAAAAATGTAGCCGCTTACAAGAAAATGGCCGAGCTTGGAAAGCGCATGTGGATGAAAGCAGGCGCACTCGCCTACTACGAATGTCAGGGTGACGACCTCAAGATCAAGCCCGGTCCTGATGGTTCAAAAGCGAGGTCGTTTGTCGAAACTGCCAAAGCCGGACCCGCAGATACCGTTTGGTTTTCTTTTATCGTCTTTAAGGACAAAAAACATCGCGACGCCGTGAACAAAAAGGTCATGGCGCAAATGAGCTCGGAGGCGAACAGCAAGAAATGGAAAGATTTCGTGATGCCGATGGATTCTAAGAAAATGGCGTACGGCGGTTTTAAGGCGGTCGTGAAAGGCTAAGATCTGCGGAGTCCTGTCCGTGCCTTACCAGCCGCCAAAGCCAAAGCCGCGTACGTGCTATAAAGAATTGATATGAAATCTTTACCAGCTAGTCCTAGTCAAGTCCGTTTCCATCGCGACATTAGGCGATGACAGGCGGGTTTCTAACGAGATGGGCATAAAAAAACTGCTCCTGTATGTCACCAACAACCTCGGAGCTTCGCGGCACGAGGCGGGATGGGACATTGCATTTTTTCTCATCAACACGACAGCGCTCATCGTCGGCACCTGGTACCTCTGGCATGTGCACGAGGCGCACTGGATACCGTTTCTCGTGATCGAATACACCTGGGCAATAGACACCATGCGCCACAACCGGAAGAAATATTAAGTGCTATACTTGCCGTATGACGCACTATATCTGCACGGGCGGTTGCGAAGGCGTTTCCGACAAGGTTGGCGTATGCCAAGATGAACATTGTCCGAAACGGAGCATGCCGCTTACAGAATGCAACTGCACGGACAATTCGCACCCCGACGCACAGAAACAAACCGAATAAGCTGCGGGCAGTTCCCGCGGCATATTTGGCAGCCGATGCCTCATTTACTTGACCCCGGGTCGTTGTTTATAATTGCCGTATGAAAACTCTGGTATGGATAGCGGGCATTGCCCTCGTGCTAATCGGCGGCTTTTATGCTTTTAACAATTATATATACACCGAAAAACAAGGTGATCCGTCTATGCGCACCTCCACCGTCGAAGTAATCCCGATATCGCACGCAAGCGCCATACTCGTCTGGGCAGGCGTTACTATCTATATGGACCCGACCGGAGGCGCCCCGGCCTACGCCGGAAAACCCGCTGCCGATATTGTGCTCGTGACAGACATCCACAGTGATCACCTCAGCACTTCTACTTTGGCTGCAATCGTTGGCCCGGAGACGACTCTCGTCGTGCCGCAGGCCGTGAAAGACCAGCTGCCGGGCGAGCTTGCGGCCAAAGCGCAGGTGTTACAAAACGGAGAAACGCTTGCCGATCGAGAATTCAAAATCGCGGCAGTCCCCATGTACAACCTGCCGGAAAAAGACAACAGCAATTTCCACACTAAAGGCCGCGGCAACGGCTATGTGATCGGCCGCGACGACACGCATGTCTATGTCGCCGGCGATACTGCTGGCACGCCGGAAATGCGTGCGCTCACCGGTATCGACATCGCATTTATCCCGATGAATTTGCCGTACACGATGAGTGTCGAGGAGGCGGCAGACGCCGTGCTTGCCTTTAAACCCGCGAAAGTCTATCCGTATCACTATCGCGGACCGGACGGCCTAGCGGATGTAAACAAATTCAAACAGCTTGTAAACGCGGGCGAGCTAAATATTGAAGTAGTCCTCGCGGATTGGTACCCAAAAAACTAACTTCCAGAAAATTGGGAAATTAGCGTCGAGCACCACCAAAAACCCTCTCTTCGAGGTCCCCGAGTCGTGTATCAACTCTTGTCGTTCGGAGCTGTTGTTCGATTGAATTGACTTGTATTTGCAACGTATCCACCTTGGTTTCGAGCTCGTTGAATTTACTATCAAACTTACCTTCGAGCCTCTCCACGTCTTCTTTGGTAGCCATATGCTTAACAACGTGCTCTAGCATTTCTCCCACCTCGTTTAGAGTTATCTTTTTGGCCATTACCGCATTATAGTCTCGTCGTATCCCTTTGCAAATGCAGTATAGAAAAGCCCAATCAATCTAATCGAATAAAAAACACCACTTTACAGACCTCAAAATAGATACGCGAAACTGCCTAAAAACCACGACCGAGACGAAAACCAAAAAGGCGTTCAGCTGCATTTAGTAACCCTGGAATTGCGTTGAATGCTATTGGAAATGCAAACAGGAAAAGTGCCATCGGAATAGATACGTACGTAGCGAGCATGCCAAATGCCGTTATGATCGGCGTGATGTAGGTGCGGATCCGTGCCTGCGCGATATCCCTTTTTGAATTGTGAGTCGTATCAAGCTCTTTCGACCAAAGCGCGTATTCGAAACGAAGTATGGTCAAAAGGCCGATCAAAACACATTGAGTCCATATGATTCATTTTATGCTAGCGTACCGGGAGACAACCCATAAAGGAGAAATATATGTCTGGCGTCGATCTTAAACCTGGCAGAATGTACGTCGGGCAGGTCATCCGACACTATCACCGTACAAATGTGACCGTGTGGTTTTTCGTGAATAAACGGCGAATGAGCGCCTATGGCGACACCGTGCAAAAGGAATTCCCCGTCGGCACTATCGTGTGCTGTCGCGTGAATCCAGCCGGCACATTCATCGACCATATTCATAAAGCCTCGAAGACGACCACCTGGAAATACAGAAAAAGGGAATTACTGTAGTGTGAAATCAATCGCCCCATTCTCGGGGCGATTTTTATTAGAAAATACTGGCTCGGGTTTTGGGGCCGAAATAGCCGGCAGCCGGCGCTATTCCTTTTTGGGATTGGTAGCGGATAAGTGCCGAGCGCGTGAGCGCGCCGAAGTACGTAGTTTCGTATCCCGGAGAACCATCGCCATTTTGCGTGATGATAAATCCGTGTGCGTTGAGATATTTTTGAAGTGCGCGCACGTCTTCGCCTTTCATACCCAACTCAAGGTCTCGCATGAAAACAAATGCTATAGAAGCAGCGGTATCTTCATCGTCGATATCAGACGAATCGCCTTCGTCCTCGGGCACGAATATGTGCGCATAGGTCGCAGCGTCAACAATACCGGTTGCGGCTATGTTTGTCGCTTTTTGGTATTCGATCAGTGCTGCTTTCGTGACCGGTCCGAAATAGCCGGTGGCGCCAGAATTTTTTAGGTGAAGCGCAGCCGCGCCGGATTGGGTGTTTATTAGAAATTTCTGCAGCGTAATAATTTTTGGATTCGTCTCGCCAAAGACAATCTCGATATCATGCGCCAATGTCCCGGCGCCAGGCGGCGAAGCGGGTGGTGATGCCTGCGTATCCAGTAAAGCTGCTATCGCCGACGGGATACTAATGCTCTGCGCACGGGCATCCAGAAAAGTCGTGCGAAATTTGGATACCGATGTCTGCGCAGACGCCCCTTTTTCAAGCGCTTGCGCGACGCTCTGCATTCGCTCGCTCAGCGAAAATGTGCGGGTAAGCCGCGGGTAGGGATCGGCGGGCACTCTGTTTCTCCGGATCTCAAAGTGCAGATGCGCCTGACCGCCCGAGGCATTGCCGGTGTTGCCGACAAATCCCACTATGTCACCCCGCCTCAAGATCTGGCCTCTCTGGAGTCCGGTAGCGATTCCTGAAAGGTGCATGTATACAAATGACTCGCCGCCGGCTCCTGTGGCCCTAACATACAATCCCGAGCTGGGGCCGTTTCCGAAACTCGTCACCACGCTATCTGTTGGCACCGCTACGGGAGTGCCCATGGGCGCAATGATATCCAGTCCCTCGTGGCTTCGCGTGCCGCCGCCTCGCGGATCACCGAAATTTTTAGTAAGGTCAGCGACTTCAACTCCCAGAAGCACCGGGATAGACAGATCAGCGACGGCGCTCTCTCCGAGCGAGGATATTTTGGCTTGCGTCTCACCTGATGTGCGAAAGCGCTCCTGCGCATACGCAAAAGACGGCAACGCAACCAGGCATAGTACTGCGCAAACCCCGAGATGCCGTAATCGCATAGTCACAGATGTAGACGCGCCCGCTGCGAAACTCTTTCTATATGAAGGTGCTGGCCTGTATCGACAAGTAGGCAAACACCGCGATGAGAAAATACATCGCGATGTTCGTGCTCTTTGACGCGGAGAAAAACTTCATGGCAGTGCCCAGAGACTTTTTATACGTAAAGGGGTTTCCGTCCTGATCGACATTGGCCCATATCTCGTCGAGATACAGATGGCTCAGAAACCCCGCAGCCATCGATGCGCCATACAATATGGCGGTAGTCTCTTCGACACCCAGATACAAGGCCAGCAAAAAAGTTCCCAGCGACCAGACAGCAAGCATGGGGAAAGAATGCCAAATACCGCGATGCTGCGTTATGCGTTTGACGAATTTCCCCACGATAGACCAATAGCCGATAAGGGCGGCAAGCGGAAGCCCGATGAGCACGTAATAGTTAGAAGGATAATCGTGGAGTGCGTGATAGAGCACGTAGCCGGTAACTGCCAGAGTCGTAGCGCCAAATATCAAGTAGAAAGGCAGCCCAGAATCACTGTCGAAATCCGGAAGCATTGAAGCGAAAGCGCAGATGGCGAACAAAACACCCAGGTCCCAAGGGTCGACAATCAAGCCATAGGAGTAGACGACTACCGTTACCGCGGTGGAAATAACCGCCCCAAGGGAAACATGATGCCGAAACATTGCCATACATGCATTGTACCTCCAATGCCGCGCATATTTCGACACGTTACTGAGGACTTGCGCCAGGCCAAAGTACGTAGTACAGTCCCCCCGTTAGCACTCATGGACTTTTGCCGTGAGTGTTTTCTTTTACTCATAGTATTTATTACGACACACATATGTATTCAATACAAGGACGTCGTCGCGCCCACGGCAAGAGCCTCTCAACGCTCATGATCGCGGTCATCCTTGCGACTCAGTTGGCAATGCTCGTCGGCCCATCCGTAGCGCATGCGACAAACAACGTCACCATATGCCACAAAAACGGCAATAGTTGGCAGCAGCAGAGCGTAAGCCAGAGCTCGCTCAGCGGCCACCTCAACCACGGGGATTTCGTGGTTGATGCTCAGCATCCTTGCCCGCCGGCAGACACTTGTGGCGCACAGTTTAGCTATACGAAGGACGATCATGACTTCGAAGATCATCGCGTCGACATAGACCTCAAGGACTACCAAGGAGACAACGACCGCCAGGTCGTCATAACCCCAAAGTCCGGTTACAAACTGATCTCGATCGGGATCGATTATGAGGATTCCGACGCAAACGAGGCAACTCCTTCTGTTGGCAGCGGTCTCTCTGCGGTTACCTACACTGCTCCAAACAACGAGAGCATCGACCATGTCACGGTAGTCGTCGAGAAAGTCTGCCCGGATCTCTGCCCTAATATCCCCGACAGCCAGTACACAATTCCTGAGGGCTACATTGTAAACGAAGAAGGTCAGTGCGTTCCTCCACCGACAGACGTCTGTCCGAACATAAACGGTGCGCAAGAAACGGTACCCGAGGGGTATCAGATCACGGACGGCCAGTGCGTAGTGATTCCTCCGCCGCCGGTTGATGTCTGCCCTAACCTCGACGGCGCACA
>JAGVDT010000038.1 GCA_020058565.1 Minisyncoccota bacterium
AGACACTACACCAGACATTACCAGGGCCAGCCGACACTCTTTGACGAGCTGGCGTAACCTCACCATGCCTCGCAGCTCTGCTGCGAGGTAGTTGACTAGCGGCATGAAAGAGGTGCAGATTGAAGCGGGCTGGAAGAAAGCGCTCGCCGGGGAGTTTGAAAAGTCGTATTTCAAAGAGCTTGCAGAATTCGTGCGCAATGAATACAAAAAAACTACAGTCTATCCGCCGCCCAAAGACATGTTCCGAGCTTTTGATTTGACTCCCTTCGACAAAGTCGAGGTAGTGATACTCGGCCAGGACCCGTACCACGGCGACAAGCAGGCCAACGGCCTGTGCTTTGCCGTACACGAAGGCCTGCGCCACCCGCCGAGCCTGCAAAACATATTCAAGGAGCTTGAGAGCGACCTCGGTGAAAAGCCTAAGATATCAAGCGAGCTTACCGAATGGGCCACTCAAGGCGTACTGCTGCTCAACGCCACTCTTACCGTCCGCGCGCACCAGGCGGGCTCGCACCAGGGCAAAGGCTGGGAGCAGTTTACTGACGCGGCGATTAAGGCAGTATCCGATAAAAAGGACTACGTAGTGTTCATTCTCTGGGGAAATTTTGCACGATCGAAAAAAACTCTTATAGATACTTTCAAGCACGACGTCATCGAATCAGCTCACCCCTCGCCGTTCTCTGCGTTCAGCGGTTTTTTTGGCTCAAAACCGTTTAGCAGAACCAACGAATATCTCGCTGCGCACGCGAAGAAACCAATCACTTGGCTACAGTCGTCAATCGTGGTATAATACTTATAGTTCACGCAAAATCTTAGATGAGGACGAGATGCCACTTGAACTATCGTGGAATAAGCTACGTTTCAAAATCCGTCGCTTGGGAGGTGTTAAGGTGAGAAAGATGACTAGAGCCAAAGCACTGGGCAATAAGCCTGTGCTGCGAGACGACGGCACGCTCGAAATCGAGTGGTGGCGGGAATATCCCGGCACGCGTAGAGAAAGAATACACCGGATAATCCTCAGCGCAGAGGAGTTCGACATTATTTAGGCAAGTCGCCGATTTCCGAGCAAGCCCTCCGATTTCATTGTGTGAAGTCGGAGGTTTTTTCAATTCTTTAGAGACCGTATGTCGCGAAGTTGGCAGATGCTATAGACTTATATCATGCCAGAACGCTCGAGAGAAGTTCGCGAGAAGTCACTGCTGGTACCGGGCCGCGAAGATGCATCCATGTATCCACCGGTGGGCAAGTTGGATTTAGACCGCATTACCAGTATGTCCGACGAGGAGTTGGATGTCCGTCTGGGGCAGCACCTGGAAGGCGCAAGTCCCTTAAAGAATCCGCACTACCGAGATGCGTATCCCGAACGCAGGCGCGTAGTGAAACGGATTTTTTTAGCGTTACTCGAAGGACATCCGCCCTCAGGTTCAGCAGTGAGTGAATGGCTTGTAAGCCAGAGCGGCACGGGAGAACTTGCTGTCTCGAGGTTAAGCATACGTGCGTTGTTAGAACAAATTGGCTCGCAATCCTTAAAAAAGCGACTTCGAGATGTCAGATCGAATATACTAAACGACGTGCGTTTTTTGCAACCATCGAAAGAGGTTTTGCTCTCTTTGGCGGAGATAAACCAAGAAATGAAAAGGTATGGTCTTGAGAAATTTACGCTGGAAAGCCTTATGCGTCCTGATACATTGAGCAAATCTGCAATGGAACATGCAAAATACGGCGCTGGCTGGACGGACGTGAAATTACTTCAATTGTTTCGCCTGTATCTCGATCGCAGTATATCGCTAGCGAGTTTAGGCGAGCGCTTCGGCGGACTATCCGAGAACAATATTTCCGTAATCCGAAATAGGTATTTCACCAAAAATGCACGAGAGGTATCACGAAACATTCGTTACAACAAAATACCCCTAATGAAATAGCAGGCCTACGCTCCTATCCATTCTGCCAAGGCACCGCGTTGGTACCCGCTAGATCTTCAGAAGCTTTGTAAGCGTTTTTTCATCTGAGTGCGGGCCGATGATGGCTAGGTTTAACTTGCTGGTGTCCAAAAGGTCCCTGGCTACGCGTTGCACGTCTTCGGCCGTGACGGCGTTGATGCCTTTTACTATTTCTTCCACGGTGCGGACGACACCGATGTTTATGATCGATGTAGCGGCGAATTCTGCTATTTCGTCCGAAGTGTCGCGGTGTAGCACCAGCGAGCCGTTTATGTGGGCCTTTGCCTTATCGAGCTCTGCGGCGCTTACCTTGGTTTTCTTTATCTTTTTAAACTCATTAAGAATGGTTGCCACCGCTTTCTCGAGCTTGGCATGCTCCACTCCGGCCTGTACCGCCAGGTAGCCGCAGTCTGGGTAGCGGTCTACCCACGAGCGTACCGAGTAGGCGAGTCCGCGTTTCTCGCGTACTTCGATGAATAGTCGGCTCGACATTCCGCCGCCAAGGATGGCGGAGAGGACTTCCAGCGCAAATTCGTCGTGATGCAGGTACGGATACGCCGGGACACCGAGCATTAGCTGCGTTTGGTCCGTTTTCTTTTTCTTTATGGATACCCGCGGCTCATGCTGGACCGGCGAAAACATCTCGTACGAGGGCGGGGTAGCATGGCTAAAGTCAGAAAACTCCTTATGAATTTTCCAGAGCACTTTGTGTTCGGAAAATGCTCCGGCGACTACCACCACGGTATTGTGCGAAGTGTAGTTGCGCTTGAGGTAGCTGGAAAAATCTTTGCGGCTAAATCTGCGGATGTTTTCCTTTGGCCCCAGGATGGTGCGGCCAAGCGGGTGTCGATCGCCAAAAATTAATGCGTCAAAGACGTTGTCTACCGTCCGCATCGGGATGTCTTCGTACATATCTATCTCCTGCAAGACCGCTCCGCGTTCTTTAGTGATTTCTGCTGGCGGTAGTTTGGAATTGAGAAATATATCGAAGACCACGTCCATCGCCGTATCTATGTACTGCGCCGATACCTTGGCCCAGTAGGCGGTGCGCTCTTTGGCAGTAAAAGCGTTGTATACCGATCCTACGCCATCGAGCTCTTCAGATATGGCGCGGGCGTTTTTCCGCTTTTTGGTGCCTTTAAAAAACATATGCTCAAGGAAATGGGCGAGGCCGTTTTCGCGGTCGTTTTCATAGCGGCTGCCGGTACCGGTCATTACGACGACGGTGGCCGTCTTCGAGCCCTCCATGGGTATGAGCACGACGCGAAGCCCGTTTTGTAATGTATGAGTAGTGTGGTTCATCCCGTTAGAAATGGGCCCGTGAGCATTTTATGCCTGAGCCGATTTAGCTAGTTTTCATAAAATTTCCCTTCAATCATCCCGCCGAACTTCCAAATTTCTAACGGGATTCATGCGGGCCATAGTATCGCTTTATATCTAAGGCGCAAATGAATAGATGTGCTATATAAAATACGGAGATCCTTCAGTTTAGGAGAGTGTTGATGTGCTGTGAGCATGCATGGAAGTACATTACCGGCCAGGGTCGTTGGTTTCGCTGCGCAGTGTGTCGGGTACTTGGAGATTGGGTGGACAGATCAAGAGAGGCTCCTGTTCCGTGTACTTGCGACCTGTGTCAAAAACCCGCAACAAAGTTCGCGCACGGCCACATCTTTGGTCTGCGCTGTGCAGTACACAAGAAAATCAGAGGGAGCCCGTCATAGGGCTCCTTTTTGTTTTCCTTTTGAATAGCTTGGAATTTTTCACTAAACCCTATAACCTATACCCTGTACCCTGATTTCCATATGACGATAAACGAGATTCGCACAAAGTATCTTGAATTCTTCAAGGCACGCGGGCATACTATTATCCCCTCGGCTCCCATTGTCCCCCTTAACGACCCCACCACGCTTTTTACCGGAAGCGGCATGCAGCCTCTGATCACGTACCTATTGGGCGAGCCGCATCCCCAGGGGGCGCGTCTGACCGACAGCCAAAAAAGTTTTCGCGCGGAAGATATCGAGGAAGTAGGGGACAACAGACACACGACGTTTTTTGAGATGCTCGGGAATTGGTCGCTGGGGGACTACTTCAAAAAGGAACAGCTACCGTGGTTTTTTGAATTCCTCACGGAAGAAATCGGACTTGATCCCAAGAATCTCTACGTCACCGCTTTTATCGGCGACGAAAAAAACAACGTTCCGCGCGATGCCGAAAGTGCTGAAGTGTGGCGAAAACTCTTTGCGGCAAAGGGCATCGATAACGAAATCGTCGAGATTGGTTCTGAAGCCGATGGCGGCAGGCTCGGTATGCGAGGTGGGCGCATTTTCTTCTACGAAGCAAAGAAAAACTGGTGGTCGCGCGCAGGAGTGCCTGAAAACATGCCGGTAGGTGAGCCGGGTGGGCCGGATAGCGAGGTTTTTTATGACTTCGGTACTCCGCATGATCCGAAATTCGGAGACAATTGCCATCCGAATTGCGACTGCGGAAGATTTTTGGAAATCGGAAATTCGGTTTTCATGCAGTACATCAAAAAAGAAGACGGCTCATTTGGGTTGCTGCCAAAGCAAAACGTGGATTTCGGTGGCGGACTCGAGCGCATTGCAGCCGCGTCCATTGGAAATTCCGACGTGTTCCGAACAGACGTGTTTGAAGAGATCATATCTCTTTTGGAGCATTTCTCCGGAAAGTCATACGAAGACAGCCGCTACCAACGATCGTTTCGAATTGTTGCTGACCACATGCGTGCTGCCACGTTTATGCTTGGCGATGGCGTGCGGCCATCCAATACCGAGCGCGGCTATGTACTGCGCCGGCTTATCCGCCGCGCGGCGCAGCACGCGCAAAAGCTCGAGGTCGCACAAGATCAGGGTGCTGAGAGCATGCTGAATCGCGCAGCAGTAATCGTGATGGAAAAATATGACGAGGCATATCCGGAACTTGCAGGTGAGGTCGCCTACAAAGAAATTACGGAGGCAATCTGGAACGAAGAAAAACAATTCGGGCATACTTTAGAGCAGGGGATGCGCGAATTTGAAAAGATGGTTAAACCTGACCGCAGTGGAAGGGTCGCGGGACTTACTGCAGACGATGCATTCGTGCTCTTCACCACATACGGTTTTCCCTTTGAAATGACCATGGAAATAGCGGCTGAGCGCGGCATTTCCGTAGACGTCGCGCAGTTCAAGAAAAGAATGAAAGAGCATCAGGATCTTTCGCGAGCAGGAAGCGAAAAGAAATTTAAGGGCGGCCTCGCCGATACCTCAGAGGCTACTACGCGACTGCATACAACCCACCACCTACTTCTCAAGGCGTTGCAGCAAGTACTTGGTCCGCATGTAAAACAACGCGGCTCCAACATCACGCAAGAGCGCCTGCGCATAGACTTTTCACATGGAGCGAAAATGACATCTGAAGAAAAAGCAGCGGTTGAAAAAATCGTTAATGAAAAAATAAAGGAGCACCTGCCGGTGATCCGTTCTACGCTTCCAAAAGAAGAAGCAGAAGCGTCACATGCAGAGCATGAGTTTGGAGCTAAATATCCCGACACGGTTTCCGTGTATTCCGTCGGCCCAGCGGGCGCTACGCAGGACGACCCGCAATTTTCCAAGGCATATTCTATAGAATTCTGCGGCGGCCCGCATGTCTCCAATACTAAAGAGATAGACGAGGGCGGCGTATTCAAGATAAAAGGGGAAGAAAGTGTGGCTGCGGGTGTCCGTAGGATCAAGGGCATACTGCAGAAATAGAACGTATTCAGTATTCTGTATACCGTATTCAGCGAGCTCAAAAGTACATGGGGATTTTGCAGTATACGGAATACTGTATACGGTATACTTCAAGCAATGTTCGGGCTATTTGAGCGCGGGAAGTTTAAGCGTGTTGCGGTGATTGACGTCGGCTCCGCAAGTGCCGCGGTCGGGGTTATAGATATTAAGCCGGGAGAAAAAAGCAGGCTTATAGCCGCGCACAGAAGTTTTATTCCGTACGAAAACCGGACCAAGGAGCAATTCGCCGCTAGGATGGGCGGTGCCATCGAAGAAGCATCTCACAAGGCGCAACAAGAGCTTTCCGCGCGCAAAGAAAAATCTTCCGCGCCCATTGTCGAAGCGTATGCTTTTTTTCGTGCGCCGTGGGTAGATGCCCAGGTCGCAAGGCTTACAAAGGAATTTGGCAAAGAAACCCGCATTACGCGCGCCCATATCGACGCCCTGGCCGGGCAGGCGCTTTCCTCGGCCAAAAAAATGCTTGAGGCTATGGTGTTACGAGTAGAGATCAACGGGTATGCTACCCCGGAGGCGGTCGGTAAGTCCGGCCACACCGTGACGCTTTTCGCGCTTATTACGACGGTTGATCAGGAGCTGCAAAAAAGCTCACAAGCCTACATCGAGAAATCGTTTCCGCAGGTCAAGCCGTTTTGGCGTTCGCACACGCGTGCGTTGCTTTCGTGCGTGCGCGAACACCCCAAGCATCCCCGCAACTGCGTCGTCGTAGACATTTCGAGTGAAGGCACGTCTCTTTTGGTGATCCGTGACGGCATACTTGAAGCTCAAACATCGTTTGACTTCGGTGTGCACGCAGTTCTCGAAAAGTTGTCACAAAATTCGCTACCAGAGGAGACACTGGGTTTGATGCGCATGCTTGAGCGCGAGCAATGCTCCGGCGATGTCTGCGAAGCGCTGAAACTAAACATCGAGAAAACCGAGCAGGAAATGGTGCGCATATACGGCGAGCAGCTCGCGGCGCTCGCCGGGAAAGTTCGACTGCCCCATGACCTCTTGCTTTTTGTTCATCCGGACTTGGTGCCGTGGCTGGCAAGATTTTTTTCGCGCCTGGATTTTTCGCAGTTCACCGTGCCGCTCAGGCCGTTTGCGGTTGCCGAGCTTGCATCGCGCGACGTCCAGGAGTGGATTCAAATAGACAGCTCAGCGCCCGACATATCGCTGCTACTCGCAGCATCGCTCGTTCATATAGAGTCTCTTGAGAAAAAAGCTGATGTGCATAAAGTCTAGAGCACATTGAGCGTTCGCGGTATAATCAAAGACCCATGGTAGCAAAGGATTTTTTTCAGGACATTCTGCCGAAAGACGAGCCAAAGCCGTCGTTTCGCGGGCGCATCCAGGGCGACGAGGTTGAGGTGCCCTCTGATGCCGCGCCGGAGACGCCGCACCAGGAGCTTCCCGAGAGAAGCATTCGCAACATCAACGTCCGACGGACTCGCACCATAGATCGCCCGAGCGAGCGAGTGCCATCGCGGAATTTTTCGGAGGGTCCCGGGGCCAGTTCTTTGAATGCTTCGCCAAAAAAAGGCTTACGTGCTTCGTCGTGGCTGTGGGCGTTGGCGGCTGTTTTGGCGGTAGCGCTTATCTCGCTGGTTTTGTTTGTGTTTCGAAGCACATCGGTAACGATTGTCCCGCGTGCTCAAACGATTGTCTTTGATAGTTCGAAAACGATGACTGCCTACCCGGCGACGGAGTCTCCAGCAGGGGCGCTCGCCTATACCGTCCGGTCGTTCAGTATAGACGAGTCCCATCAGGTGCCATCAACCGGCAGCTCGCATGTGGAGCGAAAAGCCTCAGGCTCGGTGACGCTTGTCAACGAGTATTCGACGGCACCGGTAAAGTTAGTTAAGACAACTCGATTCCAAACTCCTGACGGACTTATATTTCGAGCGCCGTCGGACATTTCCATTCCGGGCATGAAGGGCTCAGTGCCGGGCACCGTCACTATAACGATCGTTGCCGATGCTCCGGGTGAAAAATACAATATTCCTCCAACGAGCCGCTTTACGCTCCCGGGACTGAAAGGAGGCGCCATGTACGACAAAGTGTACGCGCGTTCTGCCGCCGCATTCTCAGGAGGCTTTGCCGGCAACGAAGCGCGAGTGGGGGATACGGAGAAGCGCGCAGCAGTTACCGAGATGCAAAGTCGTCTGCAGGAGAAGGTATCGGAGCAGCTTGCATCGTCGCCATCTGATACCGTCGTGTTTCCAAATTTTGCCGTGGTTACCTACGAAGAACTTCCCTCCACTGCCGCTGCAGACGGTGCGGTCAACCTCAACCTTCGCGCTAAAGTTACTGTGCCGGTCTTTCCGGCCGAGCAGTTCAATCAGCACCTGGCAGCGTCGGTCAGCGCTGATGCGGCGGACGCGCAAATAACCTTAGTTCCCCGAGACGCTTTCGGCGCGCAGATTGCTAATGCGACATCGAGCACGTATGGGGTAGAGCCGTTTGATTTTGCGCTCAGCGGCACTGCGCAATTGGTTTGGAAGGTTGACGCAGGCGCCGTTGCGCAGTCGCTTGCCGGAAAAAATGAATCTGCCTTCCAGACCATTATCAATGGATTTCCAGAGGTGCAGGAGGCTAGGGCCAGAATCGAGCCGTTTTGGAGAAAGAATTTCCCGACCGATCCGGCGAGCATACAGATCATCATGGCTGAGCCAAAAGGCTCTGTCTCGCCGTAGATGTGTCGGCCTGGATATTTCGCATGAGCTCTGCAAAGACTTCCTGCTTTAGAACGCTAACGCTGGCTTCGAAATGGGCGAGGGGTTGACTCCTGCGCGATTTCTCGCTATTCTACTCGAGCAGATATGGCTACCGATGAGGGCGTAATAGGGATCGTCGAGGAGGCACTCCCAAACACGCTCTTCAAAGTAAAGCTCGAAGACGATACGCTCGTCCTCGCGTACCTTGCCGGTAAAATGCGTCTGCATCGAATTAAAGTTTTAGTGGGTGACCGAGTACAGCTTCAGCTGGACCCGTACGGCGGCAGAGCCCGCATTACCCGCAGATTCTAGCGAGATAATCCGTATGAAAGTAAAAGCATCCGTCAAGAAAATCTGCATGCATTGCAAGCACGTCCGTCGTCGAGGGTCGCTTTTTGTTGTGTGCACGAATCCGCGCCACAAGCAGCGCCAAGGCTAATACTATTTTTTCAATTTCTAATTATCAATTTTCAATAAATTTCCAATGCTTCAATTTGCAAAATTGAGAATTGTAAATTAAAAATTACCTTACTATGCGTATCGCCGGCACCACGGTTCCAGACGAAAAAAGACTCGAGATCGCGCTTACCGCGATTTATGGCATTGGTCGCTCTCGAGCGCAGACGACTTTGACAGGACTCGGAATCGAGTGGGGAGCGCAGGCGAAAGATCTTTCCGCGAAGGACGAGGCTGCGCTACGTGATGCCGTCGAAAAATTCAAACTGGAGGGCGAGCTCAAACGCGAGATTTCGGCGAACATCCGCCGACTCAAAGACATAAAGGCGCATCGGGGAAACCGCCACGCCAGGCAGCTTCCGGTACGGGGCCAGCGCACCAAGACTAACTCGCGCACTGTACGCGGCAACGTCCGCAAGACCATGACCTCCGGCCGTCGCAAGCTTGAGAAGACATGATCCACCGATAGTTTTATTGGCATTTTGCGAATTAACCGAGTCGTGTTATATTGCTGGCTCGCGCGGACGCCTGACCGACAGCACGTTGGCCCGCGCATTTTCACACACTAAACATGGGAAAAAAGCGAATAATCAGAAAAGCAGGAGGCACTGTGGATGCGGGACTGAAGTCCCGCTCTTTGGCGCGTGTAGCAAAGAAAAACATAGTCGCGGGCACTCTGCATGTTCATGCCACCTACAACAACACGAAGGTTCTGCTGACTGACAAATCAGGCAATACCGTCGCGTGGTCTTCTTCGGGTGCGCTGGGATTTAGTGGCGCGAAAAAGGGAACGCCGTTTGCCGCCGCAAAAGTCGGAGAACTTGTCGGCGACAAGGCCAACATCATAGGCGTCAGAGAAGTAGACGTCGTGATCCGCGGCGTTGGCGCTGGACGCGAATCCGCGATCCGCGGCTTTGTCGGGAAGGGCATAGAAGTCTCAAAAATAGCTGACGATACTCCGGTACCGCACAACGGTCCGCGCCCGCCTAAACCAAGGAGAATTTAAAATGCAAAAGCCAAACACCAAAATGAAATCTCAAAATACAAAAAATAATACAGGGGCAGTTTCCAAGGGTCGCACTTTTTCTTTTGTTAATTACATTTTGCATTTTGGGATTTAAGGGAGCACTGCGAACACTTACCCAGCACCACTTTTGAAACTAACCTGCATATGCAAAATACACTCAACATTTCAGTATTCGGAATTACCAGCACTAACAGCTGGCACTCAAAAGTGGTGCTGGGACTAAAAGCTTCTAAGCTCGTTAGCACTCGCTAAGAATTTCTAAGATATGCTTATAGTAAAATCCAAATACAGAATAGCCCGACGCCTCGGTGCCGGCGTCTTCGATCAAACCCAGACGCAAAAATTCGCGCTTTCTGAATCCAATTCGCAAAAAAAGCGTGGTCGCGGCGCCTCTGATTATGGGCGGCAGCTCATGGAAAAGCAGCGTGTGCGCTTCACCTACGGTCTCTCGGAGCGCCAACTCTCCAATTATGCGAAAGAAGCATATCTCGCCAAAGATCCTTCGGCGGCGCTGCACAAAATGCTGGAAATGCGCGCGGACATGGTCTTGTACCGTTCGGGCTTTGCCTCGACTCGCCGCGCCGCGCGCCAGGCGGTCTCCCACGGCCACATGACCGTAAACGGCGTGCGCATTAAAACTCCGTCTATGGCGCTTAAAAAGGGCGACAAGATTTCGATTCGCGAGGGCGCCCGCAAGAGTCCGCTCTATGCAGGTTTGGCCGAGAGAAACCCAGCTGAGAGCCGCGCTATCCCCAGCTGGCTCGATGTCGACGAGGCGTTGCTCTGTGCCGAGGTTACGGGAGAGCCCCAGTACTCCCCGGCGGAGGTAGGGTTGGATTATTCCACGGTATTTGAATTTTACAGTCGTTAGTGTTGGCGCTGGAGCGATACAGGCTTGTCACAAGCAAATTACTTTATTTCTGTATGAAGAACAAATCAACCATACCCACGCCGCAGACTTGCCGTTTTTTGGTATTCGGGGTATAATGCTGCACTTTTACGCATATTTATTCGCGCACACTTTTATTACATTAGCCAAATAACAACATCGTATGTCTGACTACAATATCTCGCTTCCGTCAAAACCCCGCGTTATCTCGGAATCCGAGCGTTCGGGGACATATGAAATAGACGGCTTGTACCCGGGCTACGGCTATACGCTCGGCAATTCTTTGCGTCGCATCATACTTTCTTCGCTCCCGGGCGCTGCCGTGACGCATGTAAAAATCCCGGGTGTGGCGCACGAATTTTCTACCATCGAAGGTGTAAAAGAAGACGTTGTAACGCTTCTCCTCAATATTCGCAAAATCCGTTTCAAGATTTTGACGGATGAGCCGCAGACTGTCACGCTTGATGTGAAGGGTCCTATGACGGTAACCGCCGCTGATTTCAAGTTGCCCGGACAGGTTGAGGTTTTGAACCCCGAACAGAAGATTTGTGAGATTACCGGCAAGGCGAATCTTGAGCTCGAGTTGCGCACGGAGCGCGGCTTGGGGTATATATCCAAGGAGATGCACCAGAAGGAGCGCGTAGAGATCGGCACCATAGCGCTTGATGCGATTTTCAGTCCGATACGTCGCGTCAATTATGAAGTCGAGAACATGCGCGTCGGCGATCGCACTGACTTTAATCGTCTGCGTATTGTTATCGAGACCGACGGAACTCTCGAGCCTCGCGAAGCACTCGAGCGCTCTATCGAGACTATGATTCATCAGCTCAAAGCAGTTGTCGGCTTCAAGGAAGAAATATCTGAAGACGTTATGACAACAGGCGGCGGCCTGAGTGTCCGCGAAGACAAGGGGGCGCAGATGGATGCTGAAATGCTCAAAACTCGCATCACGGAACTTAATTTGCCGCAGCGCGTAGAGGCGGCACTCGACAACGCTTCGATACGCACGGTTGGCGGGTTGGTCCGCAAGCGCGAGGACGATTTGCTCGCGATAGAGGGACTCGGCCAAAAGGGACTGCAAGACATCAAACGCTCGCTTTCTAACCTCGGACTAACGCTTCGTACCCAATAATTCTCTATACCGAATACTGTATACCGAATACTTAAACTTATGAGACACCACGACAACAAGAGAAAATTTCACCGGGAGAAGCGCCAGCGCGTAGCGCTTATGCGCTCGCTCGCGCGCTCCCTCGTCCTCCATGGCCAAATCGACACGACGCTCGCCAAAGCAAAGGAGCTGCGGCCGTATATCGAGAGGCTCGTGACGACGAGCAAAAAGCCGACCCTCGCATCGCGCCGCGCGGCGGTGGTAAAGATCGGCGACTCTGAGGCCGTTAAGAAGCTGCACGAAGAGCTCGCGAAGCGCTATGCAGATCGAAACGGCGGCTATACGCGTATCGTGCGCCTCGGCAGAGTCGGAAAGCGAGTTGGCGAACAAGCTCGTATAGAATTTGTACAAGAATAATACTTGTCCCGTAGCAAATTTTCGATTACAACAACATTATGACAAAAGAAAAACAAGTAAAATTTGCTGCTGGGGTGGCACACACGCACAACATAGACGCAGCCGGGAGATCTTTGGGCAGGGTGGCCACTGAAGCCGCAAAGGCATTAATGGGTAAGACACTTTCGAACTATACTCCGAACAAACGCTCGGATGTTCGTGTCACTATTTCGAACGCATCGAAACTCATAACTCGAGAGAAAAAGAGCATTCAGAAAACGTACCAGAACTACAGTGGCTATCCCGGGGGCCATCGCATCGAGACGCTGCGCTCGCTAAACGCCCGCAAGGGATATGGCGCGGCGCTTCGCCTCGCGATAACGAGGATGCTCCCGCGCAACACCATGCGCGTAGCCCGCCTCAAAAATTTAACGATTGAAGAATAGTTCGACTATACTCACTATAAATATTTTATGGCAAAAGACGCTACATACACCGAAGCAGTAGGACGCCGCAAAACGGCGAGCGCACGCGTACGCATCACGCCTGCTAAAAGCACTTCTGTTACGGTAAACGGAAAACCAGGCGAAGAATATTTCCCGTTAAAGCAAATGATGTCTACGGTGCTTTCCCCGATACAGACCGTCGGCGCAAGCTATGCCGTGACTGCCAAGGTCTCCGGCGGCGGACACAAGGCGCAGGCGGAGGCGGTGCGCCATGGCATTTCGCGCGCCATCACCGCACTGGTTCCTGAACAACGCAAAGATCTCAAAGTGAAGGGATATTTAAAGCGAGATCCGCGCGCCAAGGAGCGCAAGAAATTCGGTTTGGTGGCTGCTCGCAGAGCCCCTCAGTGGTCGAAGCGCTAGCTTCGAAAACAAGAATCCCCTCAGGGGGATTTTTGTTACTCGAGGCAGCGCGTCGAGTAACTGCTTTTGCGCGCAGCGTGGAAGCGAGTGCCTTTGCGATCCGCCGGTAATCTGAGCTGCCCAGTTCTGACTGTCCAAAGTGTCTCAGCCGTTCGAATCGCGCATCGGGACTCGTAATAACCTTTTTGCATTTCACAGGTAAGATATGTATAGTCCACCAAGGTCTTTAGCCTGAAGGAAAAGACAATGCTATACGTACTCCTGGTCCTTGTCGCTGTTGTTCTTGTCGCGTGGTGCTACTACCGTATCCTTGGCACGGCGCTCGACCCACAGAAGCATCCTTCGATACGCAGAATGGCGCGATTCTGCGCAATCTTTACTCCTGTAGCGATATTCACTCAGTACTTTAGTGTCCCGGAGTTTAGCGAATATTATTTAGCGCTGCTTGTCGGAGTTGCGCTAGTGTTGCTCCTAAGCGCACCTACTCATCGTTGAGAGGGCCGGCTGCTTCTGCAGCCGGCCCATTTCCTAGATGACAAATTCGGTTTTTGCTATACTCGATTCATGAATGATGATGACATAAAGGATGACGTAGACTTTGAACCCGAGGATGAGATGGGGGACGTCGGCGCTGCTCGAGCCAAAATCAAAAAACTCAGAGCGGAGCTTACCGAAGCGCAGGCCAAACGAGACGAATATTTGGCGGGCTGGCAGCGCGCCAAAGCCGATGCCGTAAACGCTAAAAACGAAGCTGTGCGCAGCGCAGAGCGCACGATAGAGCGCGCCAAAGACGCCTTGATCGAAGAAATCCTTCCAGCGCTTGATAGTTTTGACATGGCTACATCTAGCGAGTCATGGGAATTGGTCTCTGAAGAGTGGAAAAGCGGCATGAGCCGCATACACAACCAACTACTCGATATTTTGCGAAGAAATGGCGTCGTACGCTTCGGCAAACCCGGCGAAATGTTTGACCCTCGAAAAGAGGAAGCGGTTCAGGAAGTAGACGATGGTGACGGAGAGTCTGGCACAGTCTTGAAAGTCTTACGACACGGCTACGCAGAAGGCGACCGGGTAATCCGGGCCGCTCAAGTGATCCTCCGTAAGTAATGGCTAAATTCTTGTCTAACAAATATGACATATGTTAGATTTGTTAGACATCCATGAAAACCAAATTCAAAGGCATTAAAACAGCTGCTCAGTACGAAAGAGGGGAACTGGCAAAAGATCTCCTACGCCTTGTAGGCGCAGGGATTGTCGCCGGTGTGGGAGTCGCAGCGCCAAACACGCTACAGCTCTTAGACTACCTAGACCCAAAAGGCCGTACGCAGCGCAACAAAATCTGGAATTCCATCCGCTATCTCGAGCGTCACGGCGACGTAGAAATACGCACAGAGCCTGATGGGAAAGACTATGTGTATTTGACCCGACAGGGCAAAGTCCGCCTGGACGGCGATGGTATTTGGGAGCTACAGCTCTCAAAGCCGCGGCAGTGGGACAGAAAATGGAGACTCGTCCTTTTTGATTTTCCGGCTCGAGTCACTCGCCGACACGAATTTAGAGCCAAGCTCGAGGATTTCGGCTTCCAGATGTACCAGCGCTCTGTGTTCATTTATCCGCATGAGTGCCGAGAAGAAGTTTTTGCCGTGGCGAAATGGCTAGAGCTAGACGACTACATACGCTACATCGTGGCAACTGACATACACGATATGCGGTATTTTGTCCGAGCATTTGACTTGCTGTAGCAGTATTTAGTATTATGCTCGTGTCTAACAAACGTAACATATGTTAAATTTGTTAGACACACAGAAGTTTGATAAAACCTTAGTACCCTTATACAAAATTAGCCAATAACATCACATATCCTATGAGCAAAATTCTCGGCATAGACTTGGGCACGACCAACTCCGCGATGGCCGCTGTTATCGGCAGCGACCCCGAAATTCTCGAAAACGCCGAGGGCGCTCGCACGACCCCTTCTATCGTCGCGGTTTCTAAAACCGGCGAGCGTCTAGTGGGGCTTCTGGCCAAACGCCAGGCGGTTACGAATCCTCTCAACACCATCTACCAGATCAAACGCTTCATCGGCCACTCGTATGACGAAGCCGCAGTACAAAAGGACCGTTCGGCAGTTCCATTTGAACTGCGCAAATCCGCAAACGGCGGCATCGAGGTGAAAATGGGAAGCGACCCTTCGACCGGCGCAGGGCAAGCAAAATGGTATCGGCCCGAAGAGATTTCGGCAATGATACTGCAGAAACTGAAGCAGGATGCCGAGAAGCGCCTGGGTGAGAGCATCACGGAGGCCGTCATTACGGTGCCCGCTTACTTTAACGACTCGCAGCGACAGGCCACTCGCGACGCCGGCAAAATTGCGGGCCTCGACGTAAAGCGCATTATCAACGAACCCACCGCGGCGGCTCTTGCCTACGGCTTCAACAAAAAGAAAGACGAAAAAATCGTTGTATTCGACTTCGGAGGCGGCACCTTCGATATTTCAGTACTAGAAGTCGGCGACGACGTTATCGAAGTGCGCTCCACTGACGGCGACGCGCATTTGGGCGGTAAGGACATCGATCAGAAAATTATGCTGTGGCTCGCTTCCGAGTTTAAAAAAGAAAGCGGCGTAGATCTCTTGAGCGATACGCTCGCAAAACAGCGCCTCGATGAAGCCGCAGAAAAAGCCAAGATAGAACTCTCGACTGCCGTCGAGACCGAGGTAAACATTCCGTTTATTACCTCCACCGCCGCGGGTCCGCAGCACCTTTTGATCAAAATGACTCGCGCCAAGCTCGAAGAGCTTACCCAGGAATTCGTGGACCGAGCTCTC
Organism: Minisyncoccota bacterium; assembly: GCA_020058565.1. GTDB lineage: Bacteria > Patescibacteriota > Minisyncoccia > Phycocordibacterales > UBA2100 > UBA10103. The sequence goes on from JAGVDT010000038.1 coordinate 15,997, forward strand.
ACTATCACGAAGCGGGCCATGGAAGCCTCGCCGTTTAAGATCAACGAAATCCAGGAGGTCATTTTGGTGGGCGGCCAGACGCGCATGCCGGCTCTCCAAAAAGCAGTGGAGCAGTATTTCGGCAAAAAGCCCAACATGTCGGTCAACCCCGACGAGGTTGTGGCCATCGGTGCCGCGATTCAGGGCGGAATTCTGCGCGGCGACGTCAAAGATGTGCTGCTTCTCGACGTCATCCCGCTTTCGCTCGGTATTGAGACGATGGGCGGCATAGCAACCAAACTCATCGAACGCAACACCACGATTCCAACCTCGCGCTCGCAGACCTTTTCGACTGCTTCCGACAACCAGCCATCGGTAGAGATACACGTAGTGCAGGGCGAACGGCCTATGGCCTCCGACAACAAATCTCTCGGCAGGTTCAATCTTGACGGCATTCCTCCGGCGCCCCGCGGCATGCCGAAGATCGAAGTTTCCTTCGATATAGACGCCAACGGCATTCTCAGCGTGAAAGCCAAAGATCAGGCCAGCGGCAAGGAGCAATCCATCCGCATCGAAGCTTCTTCGGGACTTTCTGATGCCGATGTGGAGAAAATGCGCCAGGATGCCGATAAAAACGCAGAGGCCGACAAAGAGAAGCGCGAGCTCGCGGAAGCGCAAAATACCGCGGAGCAGATTCAATACACCGCTGAAAAATCACTCAGAGAGTACGGCGAGAAAGCAGGCGCCGATATAACAAAAGAGGTCCAAGAAAAGATAGACGCACTCAAAACCGCGCGCTCCCAAAGCAACGTTGCAGCTATAAAAACAGCGACCGACGCGCTCTCAGCGGCGATGCAGAAAATAGGTCCGGCAATGTCCGCCTCCGCTGCGCAGGGTGCAGATGCGCAAGACCCCGGTGGCCAAAGTGCGCCGAACGACGAGAAACCAGGAGAAGAACCGAAGCGCTAGATGAATGCGCGGGCGAACAGGTCATCATGAAGCGCTTCTTGCAAAGCGCAAAGCGCTAACTATAATCAAGTGATATGAATATCGTTGGTAACTGCGCAAGCCACAGACATAACCACGTGCATACTCCGGCGAAGTTTTCTCGTCACCCCATGCGCATCATTTTCAAGCGCGAAGTGCCGGCTTCATGCTGCTAACCCCATGAAGAACTACTACGATATTCTGGGTGTTCCAAAAAGTGCGAGCGAGGAGGACATAAAAAAAGCGTTCAGAAAACTTGCGCAGAAATACCATCCGGACAAAAAAGGCGGCGACGAAGCAAAGTTTAAAGAAGTCAGCGAAGCCTACGCGGTGCTTTCGGACAAAAATCGCCGGGAGCAGTATGACATGGGTGGCCAAAACTTCGGCCAAGGCGGCGCGGGCTTTGGCGGGTTTGACTTTTCTCAGTTTCGCAACGCCGACTTTTCGAATTTTGGAGGTTTCCAGGCAAATTTCAACGGCCAGGAGTTCGATTTGGGCGATATCTTCGGCGAGTTTTTTGGAGGGCAGGGCGGCCCGCGCGCCCGTCGCGGTCGCGACATCTCTATCGACATAGAGCTTTCGTTTCGTGAGGCGATTTTCGGCACCGAGCGACGTGTTTTGATCTCTAAGGTCGGTGTTTGCGACGCCTGTACCGGCAGTGGCGCGGAAAAAGGCTCAAAGACAGTGGCCTGCCAAACCTGCAACGGCAAAGGCGACATTCGCGAAAGCCGCAATACTTTTTTTGGTACGTTCACGTCCACGAGAAGCTGTCCGAAATGCCATGGCAAGGGGAGCGTTCCTGAAAAACCTTGCCACAAATGTCACGGCGAGGGAGTCGTCCGCAGAGAAGAAGAAGTACTTGTGTCAGTGCCCGCAGGTGTCGAGAACGGAGAAATGATCCGCATGCCTGCTCGCGGCGAAGCCGCCGCCGGCGGCGCTGCCGGAGATTTGTACGTAAAGCTGCATGTCAAACAAGATCCGATGTTTGCGCGTGAAGGAAACAACCTGGTCACCGTCCTCAAGATCAAACTTTCTGATGCACTCTTGGGCGGCAGCTATCCCATTCGCACGCTGGATGGCGAACACCAAATAACTATCCCGCAGGGCGTCGGCCACAACGAAATCGTACGCATCAGAGGTCTGGGCGTTCCTTATAGTCGCACAAATCGAGGCGATATCCTGGTGCGCATCGAAATCGATCTCCCTAAAAGTCTTTCCCGCAACGCCAAAAATCTTATCGAAAAGCTAAAAGAGGAGGGTCTCTAGATTCTCCTGAGCTGGATTATCCACTTTTCAGTACAAGCGCTGATGCATAGTAACCGTTGCGCGGTACAATGCGCGCATGGATATTCCGACCTCCACGGTCGCGATGTTTTTGGACTGGCCCATGGACTGGCCCATACTGGGGTTGATAGCTGCTATACTCGCATTGGAGAGCTTTGCATCCGGCTCCACCCGCACGAGCGCGATCTCAGTGGCTTTTCCTCTCGCGTTTCTTGTCGTGATGTGGCTACCGACGACATTTCTTTTTAATACTATTATGCCGCAGCTCGCCCAAGTGGAGGCGCAGTCCGCAGTGTTCGCACTCGTCTTCATCGGCATGTTTCTGATAGTACACCGAATGATTTTTTCCTTTGGCTCCGGCGGCGGAGATGTGCCGCAGGCTATTATTTCGGGCGTAGCGACCACGGTCATTATTGCCGTATTTTGGATCCAGGCACCTGGACTTAAGGAGCTGTGGCAATTCGGTCCGCAAATCCAGGATATCTTTGGCGAAAGCCTGCGTGCCTGGTGGCTCGCTGGCGCTTTTGCCGCGCTCGCGTACACTCGAGGCTAAATCTCCGCAATGAAAAAGATTCCATTAGCTCACAACGAGTCCTACTGGCTTCTTGACGATACCCTGCGCCATATTGCTTTATCAGCCCTGCAACCGGAAGCGCTCTCGCTCTACCCGGACTATGACAACCTCGAACGTGCGCTCGCGGGGTATGCGGACGTCGGCAGGGAGAACCTTGTTGCAACGCCGGGTTCCGACCATGCAATTCAAGCCGTCGTGGAAATTGTCGAGCACGAAAGCAATAGTGTTCTCCTCCCGGTGCCGACGTTTTACGGCTACGAGCGAATATTGCAGCGCTATCAGGTGCAGATTAAGCCAACATTCTACACGCTGGAAAATGGTGAATTTATGTTCCCCCTGGCGCAGTCGTTGTCAGAGCTTACTTCTTCGACGGCTCTTTTTCTCTGCAATCCCAATAACCCGCTGGGGACATCCATTCCGCCTGATACACTTGCGGCTTTGTTAGACGAATCTAAGAGAATAGGTGCCATGGTTGTCCTAGATGAGGCGTATTTTGAGTTCGGAGAAAGTAGTGCGATCGATCGCATTCATTCGCAGCCGCTGATTATACTAAGAACCCTCTCAAAAGCTTTTGGACTATCGGGTGTTAGAGTCGGCTACGCCATTGCATCAGAGCAGTACGTGAGGAAGATGCGAGACGTTTTGCTACCGTGGCCCATTTCCGGCCTATCGGCTCATGCGGCGATAGCTCTGCTAAACAAGGCCGACGACGTGGCCGTACGGAGAAAAAAGGTCCTTGATCAGAGGCGGGCTTTCATGCAAAGCTTATCGGAGATCCCCAGCGTAGAATTGTACAAGTCCAGTACCAATTTTGTTCTCATAAAAATTCCCGACGCAGCACGTTGTGCGGAAGCTCTTAGGCGTGAGTCAATCGAAGTTGCACTGACGGATTTTATGAGTTCTTATGGTGCGGCAAAAGCTCTTTTGCGCGATACGTTGCGACTTGCCATACCAAGTCCCGAGGATACGCCCCGGGTGCTGAGTGCGCTCACTAACTATGGACACAGCAATCGAGTCGTGTTATAATCTACTGACATGATTACTGGCTTGAAGAAAGGGGGTAAGTTCCTGAAAACCAGAAAGGTTAAGCCGGTTGCCTTGTTTAGAATGCCGACTCTTTCAGATTTGCATCGAGTATCGTCGAGGGCCTGGTCGCAGGAAGGTACTCTGCACGATTTGCAGACATTTGAACGCGCATCAGACTCCAGCGTAGCCTACAGATCGTTTTTGAAACAGCACGGTATAAACCCGGCACGCCTGAGCGATCGTGCGGCATTTCTGACTCTTCCGCCAGTTACGAAAAAAAATTATCTCCGCGCGTACCCCTGGAAGGATCTTATTGCGCAGCGCAGCCTTAGCGACGAACACCTTGTGCTTGCCACCACCTCCGGCTCAACCGGGAAATCTTTTTACTTTCCGCGCACAAGCGGAATAGACGAGCATGCCACACTGTACCACCGCCTTTTTTTGGAAAACACCGGACTTGACCCAAAGAAATCGACGCTGGTAATTAGCGGTTTTGGTCTTGGACCCTGGATCGGGGGAATAATTACATACGAGGCATTCAGCCGGGTTTCGGAAACGGGTTTTCCTCTTACTATCCTCACTACCGGCACTAACAAAAAAGCCATATTCGAGGCGCTTACTGAAATCGGAGAAAATTTCGAGCAGGTGATCCTGTGCGGCTATCCGCCTTTTATAAAAGATGTGGTAGACGAAGGCCCGGCGCATGGCGTTAAATGGTCCGAGTATGATATTAGAATTCTCTGCGCTGCCGAGGCTTTTTCCGAGGATTTCAGAGAATACTTATGCCGAAAAACCGGCATCGCCGACCGACTTCGCGGCATCGCAAACATATACGGCACATCCGATCTCGGGACGATGGCGATAGAAACGCCGTTGTCCGTGCTCGTTCGAAGACTCGCTATAAAAAACAAGGCCTTGTTTTCTCTCGTTTTCCGCGACGCCAGGCGTTTGCCGACCCTGGCACAATTCATACCTTCGTGCGTAAACTTTGACGAAGTTGACGGCAATCTTTTTTGCACCGCAGATAACGCATTGCCGTTGGTACGATACGACATTGGAGACAAAGGCGGCGTGCATACTTTTGACGAGATTGCGCGCATGTGCGAATCCCAGGGCATCGACCTTAAACAAGAACTCAAAAATGCCGGCATTCAAGAGACGGTATGCAAAATTCCTTTTGTGTACGTGTATGAGCGAGCAGATCTTTCTACAAAGCTCTACGGCGCAATCATTTACCCGGAGCACATAAAAGCAGGTCTAGCTCACCCGGACCTCGAAAACCATGTGACTGGCAAATTTACGATGTTGACCAAGCACGACGAATCTCAGAATGAGTTTTTGGAGATTCATCTTGAGTTAAAACCCGGCGTGTTGCATGACGACGGCGTACGCAAGGCGGCGATTGAGCAGATTGTTGAATCCCTTTTGAAGCATAGTGACGAGTATCGTTATTTGTCCGGAACGATAAAAGACCGCATAGAGCCGAAGGTGAGCTTGTGGGAACATGCCCATCCTGAGCACTTCCAGCACGGTGTAAAGCAAAAGTGGGTAAAGAAAAGCTAATTGCGCGGTAAAAAGCACGGTATACTGTGTCTCATATGCAGCCTTCATGGCTTGGCGAGCTTCTTGATAAAGATATCGGGCATGAGCCGCGAATATTTGACCTTTCCTTGCCCGCGGACTTACTGGCGGTTGAGCAACTGGCAAAAGACAAACAAGTCCGATTTGCAACCGATGATTTTGTCGAACAATTGCGCGAGCTTTTTGCCATCCAAAACCCCGAAATAGTCTACGCCCCGGGATTTTCCGACATGTTCGATAAACACCTCTCGTCGCTCAAAGAACAGAAGCCGCTCGAACAATACGGGCGGTGGGTATATTACCCGTGGCGCGGACAGCTAGTACATGTACTTGAGGAGGACGACTTTTTTGTAGTTAGGACCGCACGCAATCGAAACCTAATAACCCAAGAAGAGCAGCGACGCTACTATGACGCGAGAATCGGAATTGCCGGTTTGTCAGTTGGCTCGGCAGTAGCATTTGCTCTCACGCTCCAGGGAGCAAGTAAGCACATTAAGCTCGCGGACATGGACGCGCTCGCGCTTACAAACACCAACCGTGTGTTAGCTGGAGCCGACAGACTCGGCCAGCTCAAAGTCAAAATGGCTTCGCGAACGATTTTTGAACTAAATCCCTATGCGGTAATCGAAATATTTCCGGAAGGACTCGTGGAAGGCAATATAGAGAAATTTTTTGAAGGTTTAGATATCGTGGTAGACGAAATCGATGAGCTGTCCATAAAGCTACGCATCAGGGAGGAAGCGCGCAAAAGAAAAATACCGGTCTTGATGGGGGCAGACAATGGAGACAACGCGATTATCGACGTCGAGCGATATGACCTGAATCAGGCTATAGAGCCCTTTCACGGAAAATTAGGCGCAGTGCGCGTTGAAGACTTGAGAGGCCTTGATAAATTTGGCATCGGCAAAACCATCACCAAAATGCTCGGGCCCGAAAACATAACTGAGCGCATGCAACAATCTTTGTTGGAAATGGGCAAAACTATCGTTTCCTGGCCCCAACTTGGTGGCGCCGCGCTTCTTAATGGCATAGGCATTGCCTACTGCGCGCGCAAAATAGTAATCGGCGAACCGCTGGATACTGGTCGGGTGCTCTTGTCTATGGACGAGAAATTTGTGCCCGGCTACGGCGAGGCAGAAAAAAAGGCCCGAAGAGACGAAGTTTCCCGAAAATTCGCGGCAACATTTGGTCTATGATTGAGGGACTTCATGCCGATATCGAGAGCATACTAGCTGCCGGCAATCAGGCGCCCTCCGGGGAAAACTGCCAACCGTGGCACTTCGTTGTAAAAGGGGAGACGATCGACGTGCATCTTTTGCCTGAGCGCGACCAATCGTACTACGGCTGGGGGCAGCGTGCCTCGTATATGGCCAACGGAGCTGCACTTGAAAACATGCGTATAGCCGCACCGCTCGTCGGATACCGCGCAGACATGGCGTATCTGCCTTCCCAAAGCGATCCCTACCATGTAGCTACAATATCCCTGGTAAGAGATCCATCCGCAACGCCTCTCGACATTGCGCAGCATATTTTTCACCGAGTCACTAATCGTAAACCATATTTCACCACAACGCCCGGCAATTCCGAAAAACAACAACTTTCCGAGTCAGTGAGCGGCATGGGGGTGCGCCTCGCACTTGTGGCAGAGCGCTCTGATGTTGTGCGTTTAGCACAGGTAGGCGCCGCCAACGAGGAAATAATGCTTTCGAATCGAGCGCTCCACCAATTCTTTTTCAGCCATGTCAATTGGACAAAAAAAGAAGATGATGAAAAAAAGATCGGTTTTTATATCAAGACGCTCGAGCTCCCGGGCCCCGGCGCCGCAGCCTTCTATGTGATTCAAAATTGGCAAATTATGGACCTCTTGCGGCGACTTAATTTCCATGCATTTGTTGCGGCACAAAACGCATCCATTTACGCGGCTTCCTCGGCGATCGGCGCAATAATTCAAGATGGCGATTCGCCGGCAGACTACATTAAAACCGGACAGGCCTTGCAAAGACTTTGGCTTACCGCCACAAAACTCGGCTATAGCATGCAGCCGCTTACCGGTGTCCTTTTTTTTAAACTGCGTCTGGACAATGGCGAGGGCGACGGCTTTTCTGAAGAACAAAAGCAGCGTATCGAAGTGGAATATGCCGCAGCGCAAAAACTTTTTGAGTGCCCGGGCAAAAGGATAGGATTCATGTTCCGAATGGGTCCTGGCGCATCGCCAAGCGCCCGCGCCTCGCGTTTCGATCTCAAGGACGCCGTAAGCTTAGCCTAATCCACCATGGCCATCACAGAGCTCGTGAACATCAATATCGATTTGGTGCTCGTCGGCCTGTCGGTGGCCGGCATCGCGCTTCTGGGATTTCTGGTCTACTTCAACAACCAGGGGAGCGCCACGAACCAGATTTTTCTCGCCTTTGCCATGCTTACCGTGCTGTGGGGAATCTCCAATTATTTTGAGTACCGCTTTACGACCATACCGGCCACACTCTGGGCGCTACGCGTGCATCTATTTATTTCTACCTGGCATGCATTCCTGTTTTTCGCGTTTTGTTACATTTTTCCGCACGAGAAGCGAACATTCCCCAAATGGTTTACCCGCGCCCTTATTCCGATCGTTGTGGGCACCTCACTACTTACTCTCAGCCCATATGTATTTACACACATTAATCAACTGGCTCCAGCTGGTGAAGTGACCAACCCAGAAAGGGGACCCGGTTTGCTAGTGTTCTCGATGGTGGCGTTCGGATTGCTTTTTTCCGGTCTCTATATTCTTTTCCTGAAGTGGCGCCGCGCAGTGCCCGCGGAGAAAAGCCAGAACGCGCTCGTACTTTTTGGAATGAGCTTTACTGCACTTCTCATTCTCTGTTTCAATGTCTTTTTGCCGGTCATTCTGCACACTCTAACTTTTATACCGCTTGCGGCGCTTTTTATTCTGCCGCTTATAGCCTCCATTGGTTACGCAATAATGCGGTACCATCTCTTTAGGACGAAAGTCGTGACCGCGCAGCTCTTCTCATTTCTGCTGTGCATTGCGACGCTCGTACAAGTTTTATTCTCGGCCTCGATTTACGAATTAATATTCCGGACCGCGGCATTCGCGCTCGTGCTCGTGCTTGCAATATTGTTTGTCCGCAGTGTCTACAAGGAGGTCGAGCAGCGCGAAACTATAGAAAAGCAGGAAAAGGAACTCGAGCAGATAAACTCGCAGCAGGAATCGCTCCTTCATTTCATCAGCCACGAAATTAAAGGCTACCTCACTAAGGGTCAGAATGCCTTCGCTGGCATAGTCGAAGGCGACTACGGCGAGACTCCGCCCAAGGTAAAGGCGCTTGCCATTGGCGCTCTCCACGAAATGCGCAAAGGGGTCTCAACGGTCATGGATATTCTTGACGCTTCCAACTACAAGAAGGGCACGATGACGTTTGCAAAAGAGCCGTTCGATATCAAAAAGACCGTGCTCGAGCTTGCCGATGAACTGCGCTTCATGGCTGAGGAAAAGGGCTTACAACTTGATATCAATTTTGCTCCGTCGGGAGACTACAGCGCCGTGGGCGATGAGGCGAAGATTCGTCGGCATGTTTTTCGCAATCTCATCGAGAACTCCATACGCTATACGCCAAAGGGGAAGGTAATCGTTGCGTTATCTAAGACTGACCGCGGTATCCGCTTCGCGGTTTCGGATACCGGGGTCGGCATTACCGAAGAGGATAAAAAGCGTCTTTTTACCCAGGGAGGCAGAGGGAAGGATTCTGTGCGTGTAAATGTCAACTCCACGGGCTATGGCCTATTTGTGGCTAAACAAGTCGTAGAAGCCCATGGCGGCAAAATTGCCGCCTACTCTGAAGGGCCGGGGAAGGGATCAACGTTTTCCGTTGAATTGCCAATCGCACCAAACCTCGCATTCATTAATCGGAAGGACGCCTAGCAACGCGCGCGCAAGTACCTACTCCGTCACGTGGGTCGAGCTCGAAATTCGCATTTTGCCTGGGTTACGATATCGACATCGATCACAGTACTTCTCAGAAACTCGATGCGCCAAATCTATGTAAGTGCATTACTGGGCGTCATTTCTACATCGATGAAGTTGGGGTTTTACTACCATATCGCTCCAAAGGGGTAGGTAGGCAGCTCACATCACACCTAATTGAAGGCCAGGACAAGAGTTGTGTCTTGTACCGCACTCTGAATAATTCTCCAATGCAACGACTTGGCGAAAGGCTCGGTGGGCGCGTAGTCCAACATATCTCCGAAGGACGTGTCATGGTTGTTATATGACACACAGGAGGATCCAGCCGCATCGCAGTGTGCGGCTGGATTTATCTTAAGAGTTTATACCCCGAAAAGGTAGGCTTCGTCGTTAGCAGGTAAGCCGTCTCTAGCAAAAAGCACAAAGCCCGCCTTTTTAGAGCGAATTTCCTCATCGCCATCTTTCCCAATCAATTGCGCCTTTTTTATTGGCTCGAAGTCCTTAAACGCTTTCGCGAGCTTAAACCGAGATGTTTTGGTCAGGTACATATATTCAATCTGTTTACGCTGTTGCTTGCGTCTGGACGTTTTACGAGCACGGATGTGCCCTCGTGCAGACAAGAAGGCCAAAATTGTCTTTTTTGCAATATTCTTCGCCTCTGGATCGCCTAAGTAACCGCATTCCGCGCATATGCCGATTTTACCAATCCTATTCATGTAGCAATCAGTGCCTCCTGGCTGATTATCATCAAATCCCGATACAACCATCGGAAAAGGGAGCTGGCCAGCAAGATTGAAACCACTCTGCTCGCAGATCAGAAATGGCAGCGATCTGGGGGTAAAACTGCCGTGTATGTCCAGAAGCACATCTGCTGAATCGAGGTACTTTTTCAGAATTTGCGCCCTGCGCCATTCGTAACTGCGTTTTTGATGCGTAGGAACATTAGCCTTAAAAAGCCTGTTAAGATTAGTTTCCGTATATCGAACATTTTTCCTGATCGCACGCGGATTTCCGGGCAATATCACAACGGTACCCGAACGAATCCTAAGCGCTGGTATCAGTGCCTTTACAACGGCAACGCCAAAACGTTCGTCACCGTGAACGCCCACCAAAATAATACTCGTCCCTCCTGGACGGGGTCCTTTCAATGTTATGGGCATATTCGTCGACTATCATGAGCATATTTCTATCATGCAATCCTGGAAGAGCCAGTGTCTTTCCTGGGCCAGCGAAAGCTCGCCCTGTTTGGAATTTAAAATAGCCAGAAAATCTACTACGATCCATCCTAAACTCAGTCTGAAAATGGCTTCGAAAGGAGTCATTTTGTGGTATAGTCTGAGGCACATGAAGCGGCTTTTGACAGGACTGCAGCCTTCTGGGGCACTGCATATTGGCAACTATTTGGGGGCACTTAAGCCCTTTGTGAACCTGTACCAGGACTACGAGAGCTTTCTCATGGTGGTTGACTATCACGCCCTCACTACCGTGCGCGACCCGGAGCTTCTGCGCAGAAACATTGCGGATGTCATCAAAACATACGTGGCAGTCGGGGTGGACCCCGTAAAGGCAACGATATTTGCCCAGTCACAGGTCCAAGAACACACCGAACTCGCCTGGATACTAGAATGCCTGGTGACCGTGCCGTTTTTAGAGTTGTCGCATGCCTATAAAGACAAAATAGCCAAGGGGCTTGAGGCCAACGCAGGGCTTTTTAATTATCCGATGCTCATGGCGGCAGATATTCTTTTGTATGACACTGATTTCGTTCCGGTAGGGGAAGATCAGCGTCAGCATTTAGAGTACGCCCGTGAAGCGGCTGCAAAATTCAATAACGCGTATGGCCAGACATTCAAAGAGCCGAAAGAAATGATACAAAAAGAGATCGCAGTCGTTCCCGGTGTCGACGGAAAAAAAATGAGTAAAAGCTACGGCAACACCATACCACTTTTCGGTTCAAAGGATGAAATAGCAAAAGCAGTCATGTCGATTGTTACGGACTCCTCCGGGGAAAAGCCCGTACACGTTTGGAACATCCATAAAGCGCTGCGGCCGGAAGCCGAGCTGGAGAGTCTGTACGCCGCACATGCCGGCAAGTACAAAGCCCTGAAGGAAGCGCTCGTGGAAGATATAGACGCGCTCGTCTCGCCCATGCGCGAGACCTACAACGCGCTTGGCGATGCTGATGTTCGCCAAATACTCAAAGACGGTAGCGACCGGGCACGCGGCTACGCGTCGAGCAAAATGCGCGACGTTAGGAAAAAAGTGGGCGTAACCATCTAGCGCTATGGAGCGAATTCTGATCAAAGACCTAGGGAAGCATGTCGGCGAAGTCGTTAGTATCAAAGGCTGGGTCTCCGTCCGCCGCGACCAGGGCAAAATGGTTTTTTTTGATTTTCGCGACCGCAGCGGCGTGGTCCAAGGCGTCGTTTTACCTAAAAGTCCTGCGATTGAAACCGCAAAAGATGTCCGTGTAGAGTCTGCTGTTGCGATCGAAGGCAAGGTTAACGCTCGGCCGGAAAAAAATGTAAACGCCAAGGTTCAGAATGGCGCTATCGAGCTGGAAGTCACCGGTATTCGAGTACTCGGCAGAGCCGAGGCGTTGCCCTTCGATATATCGGTCGACGGATATAACCTCGATCTCACCACCGAACTTGACCACCGCGCACTAACGCTGCGGCATCCGCGCCTCCAGGCAATTTTCAAAGTTCAGGCGGTCATCATCGATTCATTCCGCGAATACATGAAGTCGCAGGATTTCTTTGAGTTTCAAGCGCCCGCCATTACCCCAGCTACCGCGGAGGGCGGCGCGGAAGTCTTCCAGATAGATTATTTCGACAAGCGAGCCTATCTAACTCAATCTCCGCAACTCTACAAGCAAATTGTGATGACTGCATTTGAGCGGGTGTTTTCGGTAAACAAAGTTTTTCGTGCGGAACCTTCGGCTACCACTCGGCATATCACCGAAATAGTCTCGCTCGACGCGGAGATGGGTTTTATAGATTCTTGGCGCGATGTCCGAGACATGTCGGAAAACACGGTGCGCTACATCCTGCAAGAAGTAGGGAAGAAGTGCGCGAAAGAGCTCGAGTTTTTAGGGGCAACGCTTCCGACAATGCTAGACTCGACTCCGACGCTCTCGCTTACCGAGGCGCAGGAAAAGATCTTTGCCGCAACGGGCCGCGATGTCCGCGGACACAAAGATCTCAACCCCGAAGATGAGCGCGAACTGTATGAAATCATTAAAAAAGAAACGGGGTCGGACTTCGTGTATGTGTACGGCTACCCAACGCGTCAAAAACCGTTTTACGTATACCCGAATCCTGAAAATCCCGAATTCAACGAAGGCATGGATCTTTTGTGCCGCGGAGTAGAATGGCTTTCCGGCGGCAGACGCATCAATGACTACAAACAGCTACTGGAGCATCTGAGAATATGGAATATGGAGCCAAAGAAAGTTGAAATGTTCCTGGAAGCATTTCGCTACGGCGTGCCGCCGGAAGGAGGCTTTGCGCTCGGCGCGGAGCGAATGACCATGCAGATATTGGGGCTCAAAAACATCCGCGAAGCCACGCTTTTCCCGCGTGACATGAACCGCATCGATCACCGGCTATCAGACGTGGAGGCACCAGACGGACAATGAACGAAACATTTAGCATAGAGACCTCGGCATACAAAGGTCCGCTGGAAACGCTTTTAGACTTGATCGAGTCACGGAAGCTTTCGATTTCGGACGTATCTCTCGCCTCGGTCGCCGACGGCTATTTGGCATATGTAGAAAAACTGCCGAAGCTCCCGCTCGCTGAAACTTCGCAGTTCGTCCTCGTGGCCTCGACGCTCCTTTTGATCAAATCGCGCTCCCTTTTACCGACGCTGGAGATGACCGAAGACGAGCGCGAATCCGTAGAAGAACTCGAGCGCCGGCTTGCCCAGCTCAAAGTAGTCCGCAGCGCCGCCAAGCTGTTGCGAAGAGAGTGGGGAACTGCGCCGATGTTGTTCGCACATCGCACGCCGATCGGAGAGCCGATATTCGCCCCAGGAGAGGCATCGCCTCAAACACTTCATGCCTCGGTACTCAAGCTAGTGCGCCTGCTTCCCAAACCGGAGCACCTGGCAAGCGCCGTGGTAGCGCCAGTATTGGCGCTCGAAGACGTGATCACGAATTTACAGAAGCGTCTCAACAGCGCGCTCAAAGCGCGCTGGAGTGAACTTACCCGCGGCGCAAGCCGCCATGACTCGATCGTGCACTTTTTAGCTATACTTGAATTAGTGCGCTCGGGTTCGGCTTCCGTCTCGCAGGATCGGCTTTTTAGCGACATTACTATTGAGGTCGAGAGCCTTGACGCACCTAAATACGGCTGACCATGAACGAGACAACATCAATCGTAGAGGCATTCCTTTTTTCAGAAGGTGGGCCGGTGCGCAAAACGCGCCTGGCTCAGCTCGCCGGCATATCTGCCGAGGAACTCGAAAACGTCTTAGATGCGCTGCAAACGCGTCTTACGGGCGGACTTACGCTTGTGCGAACCGAAACAGAGGCGTCGCTCGTCATCAATACAAAAGCCGGTGAAGTGGTCCGCGCGGCGCAAAAAAAAGAGCTTGGTCTGGAGATTGGGGAAGCGGGGCTTGAAGTCCTGGCCGTTGTGCTCTACCGAGGGCCTTCGACCCGCGCTCAGATAGACTATATCCGCGGCGTAAATACGGCCTCTACCGTCAGAAATCTCATGGCAAGAGGTTTGCTCGAGAGGGCAGGAAACCCCCTGGATGCCCGAGAATACGTGTACCGGCCGACTACCGAACTGTTAGCCCATTTGGGTGTCTCCGAAGCGAAAAATTTGCCTGAATATGCTACAATTTCTCGCGAATTGGCCGCTTTTGAGCAACAAAAGGAGCCGTTTTCGGGACCTCAGGCCGGGGAGAGCGCCTGAAGCTGTCGATGTATGCGAGTATGCACATGCGCAAAAGATACTAGCTTGTGCAACTAAATCTCCGCCCCGTACCATGAACGCTCCGCCAATCACATACACCATGAGAGGGCATTGCGAGCAGATACAATATCGACGCAATCTTATTATGAAACTCGGCGCTTATTTGCTCATGATCTGCTTATTTTCTGTCGGCGCTGTTTTTTCTGCCGAATATTTCCGCTCCGCCTCAGTTCAAGAGCCGGCGGCTCTCTCCGCTAGCGCAATCGAAGCCATGCGAGCTGCGAGCGCCTTTGCAAATATATCTTTGATCGCTCAGAGCGCGTTTGTCGCGAATATAGATACGGGCGCCGTGCTATATGAGCAAAACGCTGACGCACAGATGCCGCTTGCATCGCTCACAAAAGTGCCGCTAGCCCTCGCCGCCTCGGAAGTGCTCCCCGCTGATTCAATAATCACCGTCACAAATGATACGGGCTACAATTCCAGGGCAAGCCAGCTCTTGGCGGGCGAGCGCTGGCGGGCCAAGGATATCGTGGCATATACGCTGGTTTCTTCGTCCAACGACGGCGCGCTGCTTTTGGCCGATGTGTCTGACGAGACCATTCGCGCTAAATTTCCGCATGCGCCGGAAAAGGCGACCGTCTGGCGTATGAACGATATCGCTCGCGCACTACATCTCAAGTCGATGTATTTTTTGAATCCTACCGGCCTTGACGAAAGCGCCACGCTTTCCGGGTCATACGGTTCTGCCCGTGATGTTGCCCGGCTTTTCGCGTACGCGCAGATACGCTCTCCCGAACTCTTCACCGAAACCGCCACTTCGTCGATATGGATATCTTCTGAATCCGGTCGTGTAGCGCAGGCCGTCAACACCGATGTCGCGCTCGAATCTTTCTCCGGCATATTGATGGGGAAGACCGGACTGACGGACCTTGCGGGCGGCAATCTCGCCGTGGTCTTTGAGGCAGGCGATCATCGCTACGCCGCCGTCGTTCTCGGCTCCACAGAAGAGGGGAGATTCTCCGACATGAAAAAAATGGTCGCCGCGGTGCACGCAATGCGTGATGAGTGAACGCCATGGAGGACTTATTCCAAGTAGTCATTCGCGTGCTCGTACCGTCGGCCTTTGCTTTTATGATCGGAATGGCGATAACGCCGCTCGTCACGCACTATTTGTATAAATACAAGGCTTGGAAAAAAAGGCCCGGCAAACTCTCGCTGGACGGTAGCGCGGCATCGGAATTCAATCGTCTGCACCTCGACAGCGAAGTGCGCGCGCCTCGCATGGGCGGTATCGTCATATGGGCCAGCGTTCTATTGACCATCCTTGGCATCGACATCCTCGCGCACCTTATGCAGAGCGCCTCCATACTGCGCCTCGATTTTTTGAGCCGCAACCAAACCTGGATACCGCTCGCAACGCTTATCATAGGCGCGCTAGCCGGCCTCGCGGACGATCTTTTGGTCATTCGCCCGGGAGGGGAGGGCATGCGTCTAAGATGGCGG
>JAGVDT010000123.1 GCA_020058565.1 Minisyncoccota bacterium
CAGTTGCGGCACTTCGTGCGGCGGTTCAGTAGGAGATGGAGGAGATGGCGGTGCTGGAAATGGCGGTGACGGCGCGACAGGAGGCGGAGGCGCAGGAGGCGCAAGCGCGTCCCAGGGCGGACGTGGTGGAGCCGGGGCAGATGTGGTACTGAATACGGTCGGTAGCGGGGGCGGTGGAGGAGGTGGAGGCAATATCGCAAACAGCGACCCGGGCGGCGACGGCGGACTCTATGGAGCGGGTGGTGGCGGTGGTTCGCACGGCGGCGAGGGCGCCGAAGGACTGATCGTAATCGTGTACACGCAGGGAGCTCCGGCCCGAGTGCTGCATCTCATCGGCGGCTATTTGAAATTGCTGAATGGCAGATTAAAGTTACTTCCCGGCTAAGTATGCGCTCAATAACAAGGGCAAAATTTTTGATCATCTTTGTGATCGTTGCAGTTTCTAGCGGAATTTTTGGAATCTGGCTGTTCGAGTATTTCGAAGAGTCAGAGCAGAAAGCGTGCGAGCGCTCGTTCGAATACGTAAACGACAATGTCGCATGCGGGACCATCCAGCCGATAATTTCAAAAAAAGGATACGCGTCTTTGCGAAACAGATTGGAGGATTATATCGCTGTCCGGAAAAAAGAAGGCGTTCTTTCGGACGCGGCTGTGTACTATCGCGACCTCCGGGCCGGTCCCGTATTCGGCATAAACGAGACTGCCCCGTACGCGCCGGCGAGCCTTCTGAAATTGCCGCTTGCGCTTTTGTATCTCGCCAAAGAAGACGAAAATCCGGGATTTTTGCGGAAACAACCCATGCTCAAATACACGCTTCCCTCGGAGGAAGGGCGCAATGTTCCCGGACGCCCATTGTCATCTCTGAATCTTGGGCAGGCGTTTCCGCCTCCGGACGAAATACTACCGGGCAAACCATACCAAATAGAAGACCTTTTGCGTCGTCTGCTTGCGTATTCTGACAACCGAGCCAACGACCTTCTGGCGGAGCATGTACTGCAGGGGCTCGGCGGAGAGCAGGAATTCGTCCAGGTGTATCGTGACCTCGGCATGATAGATTCCGAATCGTTGGGTGACGAAACTATCACGGTGCGCAGCTACAGCTCGATATTCAGGCTTTTGTATAACGCCAACTACGTCTCCGCAGAACTCTCTGAAAAAGCACTTTCCTGGCTCGCGGAATCCAGTTTTACCGAAGGCCTCGTCGCCGGTGTTCCGAAGGGTCTTAGCGTTTCTCATAAATTCGGCGAACGTGAACTCAGCACTCAAAAAATACAGCAGCTCCACGACTGCGGCATTGTGTTTTTCCCGAGCAACCCCTATCTTCTCTGCATAATGACCAAAGGCAAAGACGTGCATCAGCTCGCAGGCGTCATTGCCGATATATCGCGTTTCGTGTACGAAGAAGTAGACTCGCGCCGTATCAATCGCTGATGCGATATGCAGAAAACATTGCTGGCAGGATTGATCGGGGTTGCCGTGATAATCGGCGCGGGAGCGTATTTCTATGCCTTGCGGACGCATCCGGTTCCTGCCGAATTTGAAGCTGTCGTCTCGACGCAGGCACCACCGCAAGAGTCGGCTCGTGAGGTGCCGCCAGGGTACAAGGAATACAAAAACGGCAGATTTGGTTTCTCGTTGCTGTACCCGGAAGGTATGAGCGTTAAGGAAGTTATGGAGACGGCGACTTCTCATAGCATCGCCTTCCATATGCCGCAGGGAGCGGCGTTCCAAATATTTGTTGTTGCGTACGCGGACACGCAAATCACCGATGAGCGATTCAGGATGGATGTGCCTTCCGGGGTGCGGAAAAACACCCGGGAAATCGCCATCGACGGCGTACCGGCAGTCGCTTTCGAAAGCGAGAGCGGGGACATAGGAGAGACTCAGGAGATATGGTTCATCAAGAACGGATATCTTTTTGAAGTGACCACGTACCGGCCGCTTGCGGACGACTTGTCGGCGATTATGCAAACGTGGAAATTTATACGATAATTTACTGATGAAAAGAGTAATTCTTTTTGCGATATTCTTGATTGCGCTCGTTATCGCGGCATGGAACGGGCTTTGGTATTTGGGATATTTTCACGAAGGCGTATCTGGCGCGCAGCCGGCTGCGGCTGCTGCCGCAGGAACGCCGCTTTCTCCTGCCGAGCAAAAAACCATGAGCGAAACCATGCAGCGCGTCGTGGTCGAGTCAGCGCCTGCGCTTGGGCCTAGCTATACCAACAAAAGATTCCGTTTCTCGGTGCAGATGCCCGCTGATTTAAAAGCGCAAGAGCTTCCAGGCGAAGACGAAAGCGGGCAGACGGTGGTGATCCAAAACGCCAAAGGCGATGGCGTGCAGATATACATCACCAAATACCCGGAAGACCTGCATGAACTTACTGCCGACGACGTCCGCATGGCAATCCCCGACATGCGAGTGGTCGACGATCAGGTGGTTGAAATTGGCGAAGACTACAAAGGCGTCGCGTTTATGTCCGACAACGACGCTTTCGGCGGCGCGTCGCGCGAAGTATGGTTCGTATTTCATGGCTATCTATTCCAAATCTCCACCTACGCCCGCCTCGACCCGCTCCTCAAGGCCATGTTTGGCACGTGGAAATTCTCATAATATATGGACACTTTACGCCCTTTAGTCTCATTGCCCTCGCTACTCTTGTTACTTTCGTTTCTCTTTTTGCCGCATAACGCTGAAGCTGCGCTATTGCGCACCAACATGGGCGCGTTCAAGTCAGAAGCCGGACCCCACGGCACGGATTCATACGAGACAAGTTCTTTTACGCCGAGCTCGAATTCGCTTTTGGTGGTGGCGGTGGCTGCGCAGGAGAACGGCGCAAACACAATTCAGCCGACTGATTTTACGATCAATGGCGGCGGCCTTACTTTCACGAGGCAGCACAGCGGACGAGTTGCTTCTGGATGGGACCATGCGATAGCAATTTATACAGCGCCGGTTGTAACTGGATCTTCGATGACGCTTACCGTCGATGCGGGGTCCATATCGGTCTACAATTACCACGTCCAGGTGTTCAATTATACGGGCGCAAACCTATCCTCGCCGATTGGAGCTACTGCGTTTATTTCGTCCGCGAGTAATAGCGGCGTTCTAACGATGAATCTTACGTCCGCTCCAGCTCTCGCCTCCGAAGTCCTGGCATTTGGACACATGGACGGCGGGGCAGGTAATTCAATTGGCGTGGGCACCGGCTGGACCGAACATTACGATGAGTTTACGAATTTTCTCTACTTGCAATCGCAAACACGCACAAATTCCACGAGCCAAGAAGTCCGCTGGGAAGACATTTCTACAGGTTTCGGCAACATGGAGATTGCGGTCGAAATAAAAGCGCGGTCCGGTACCCTCGTTAAACCCCCCAACAACCTCGGCCTCGTAGCCTACTGGTCTTTCAACGAAGGCTCTGGCACCAGCGCGACTGATTTTTCGGGGAATGGCAATACCGCTACGCTTAGTGCTAGTTACTCGTGGACGAACGGCAAGAGGGGTGGTGCGATGCACCTTGCACCAACTGGCTTGGTAACGGTCAACAATAGCACCAGCATCAATCTCGGGAGCGTCGAAACGATAGCTTTTTGGGTGAAAGGAACCGCACCTGGAGATTTTGCAAAGTTGCTCCAAAAGTCGGATTTTACGAGTTCGGGGTGGGGCATACAACAATTCGGCCAAGATCTTTATGTAACTGTGTTTACTGATGCCGTTGAACAAAGTCCATGCACCGATTCCGGCATCTTGAATGGTGTTCTTGATGGGCAGTGGCATCATGTGGTTGTTGTTTTGAACAACGGCGATTGCACGTCCTTTAAAGATGGCGTTGCAGGGACCACAGGTACGTACACGGTCAACGACGGGTTCGCAAGTCCCGGGCAGCCTTTATATATGCAAACGGATAACGTGCTCGACCTTTCCTTCGACGAAGTGCGTATCTACAATCGCGCGCTTGGTGCGAGCGAAGTGGCCAACCTCTACCAGAGTGGGGCGGTCAGAGCCGCAGCGTCGTCGGCTGCGCTCGACGATGGTTCTTCACTTGAAAAAGGGCTGGTCGGACATTGGACTTTTGATGGCGCAGATGTCACGACAAACCAGATACTCGATCGCTCAGGACAGGGGAATCATGGCGGGTTTTTGGGCGGTGCGACTTCATCTGCCGCCGTGATCGGCAAACTCGGTCAGGCATTTGATTTTAATGGAAGCAGCTACGTAAATACGCGTCTCGGGCCAAACCTTTCCGGAAC